>JANQJG010000146.1 GCA_028281785.1 Rhodospirillales bacterium | reverse complement strand
CGCCGACGAGGACGGAACCCTGCTTTATTTCTCTAAGGAAAACTCCAGCAATGGCTGCATGGGAACGGTGGACCTGACCTATCCGTCGGCACCGTTTTTCCTGCTGTTCAACCCGGCCCTTCTGGAAGCCCAGATGAGGCCGATCTGCGACTATGCCGCCAGCCCGCGTTGGCCGTTCCCCTTTGCGCCGCACGATATCGGACGGTTCCCGCTTGCCAACGGCCAGATCTACGGCGGCGGCGAGTTGGAGGACCTCAACCAGATGCCGTTCGAGGAATGCGGGAACATGTTGATCCTCGCCTCTGCCCTTGCCGAGGCGCAGGGGTCGCCGGCGTTCGCCAAACGGTATTGGAGCGTTTTCGCGGAATGGGCCGGCTATCTGGAGGCCAAGGGCCATGATCCGGAGGAGCAGCTTTGCACCGACGATTTCGACGGTCATATGAGCCACAATGTCAACCTTTCGGCCAAGGCAATCGTCGCGATCGGCGCGTTTGCCAAGCTTTGCGGACAGATCGGGCGTGACGACCTCGCCGCGCACTTCCGGGAGGTGGCCGAGCGCTGGGTCGATATCTGGTTGCGGGACTGCGATGACGGCGAGAAGAGCCGAATGACCTTCGATCAACCCGGAACGTGGAGCCAGAAATACAACATCGTATGGGATCGCCTTCTGGGGCTTGATCTGTTTCCGGCGGGCTTCGTCGAACGCGAGATGGCCTTCTACCGAGGAAACCTCGAACGTTACGGCCTGCCGCTCCACGGCAAGAAGGCCTATACCAAGCTTGACTGGCTGACCTGGACGGCCTGTTTGACCGATGACCGCGACGACATGGAGGCCCTGATCCGCCCGATCGGGACGTGGTTGGATGAAACGCCGGACCGGGTCCCGCTCTCCGACTGGTTCGATACCAGAAGCGGCACGCTTACGCGGGCGAACGGCTTTCGTTCTCGGCCGGTCGTCGGCGGTGTGTTCATTCCGGTGCTGTTCGACCGAGAGATAACGAAGAAATGGAGCACGCGATCATGAGCACCGTGGCCTTCAGGGATGTGCGAAAATCCTACGGCGCCGTCGAGGTGATTCACGGCGTCGACCTGGAGATCAAATCAGGGGAGTTCGCCGTCTTCGTCGGCCCCTCGGGATGCGGAAAGTCGACGCTGCTGCGCATGATTGCGGGCCTGGAGGAGATCAGCGCGGGCGACATCATGATCGGTGGCGAAAGAATGAACGATATCCGCCCGGCACGGCGTGGCGTCGCCATGGTTTTCCAGTCATACGCCCTCTATCCGCATATGACCGTCTACAAGAACATGTCTTTCAGCCTGCGGCTTGCCCGCCTGCCAAAAGACGAGATCGATCGGAAGGTCCGGGTGGCCGCGGAAACCCTTCAGATCACGGAGTTCCTCGACCGGGTGCCGTCGAATCTGTCGGGAGGGCAGCAGCAACGGGTGGCGATCGGCCGGGCCTTCGTCCGGGAACCGAAGGTGTTTCTGTTCGACGAGCCGTTGTCGAACCTCGACGCCGCCCTGCGAATGCAGACCCGGGTCGAAATCGCGAAGCTCCACCAGGCGGTCGAGGCCACGATGATCTATGTCACCCACGATCAGGTCGAGGCCATGACGCTCGCGGACCGGATCGTGGTTCTCAACAAGGGCGTCGTGGAACAGGTCGGGACGCCATTGGAGCTCTACCATCACCCCGCCAATCTTTTCGTGGCGGGCTTCATTGGAAGCCCGAAAATGAACTTCCTGCAGGTGTCGGCCAAACCTTCGGCGACCGGCATGGAGATCGTGAAGGAGCGTCACGATGGGAGCGTGGCGCGGCTCGACCTGCCGATGGGCGCGAAGGGAGGTATCGGCGGGATGGGAACGGCGACGCTGGGAATCCGTCCAGAGCATCTTTTCCCCAGCGACACCGGGATGATCCGGGCGACCGTCGAGCTCGTCGAACAGCTCGGCGAATATGCCCTTGTCCACCTGACATCCGACGAGGGCGTCGAGCTGTCCATGAAGATACTCGACGCGTCGGGGTTGTCGGTGGGCGGTGCCATCAAAGTCGGGTTCGATCCCGCGAATGCCCATCTGTTTGACGGAAACGGCGCCGCTTTCCCAAGGACTAACGGGGATTTCGAACCGCAGTCCGTGGCCTAACACGACAGGCCCAAAAAAGAGCAGGGTATCGCACGCACACCGTTTCCTCTGGGCCGGGGATTTCAAGACCCTGCAGAAGTTCGCCGCCGTGCTCGGTTTACTTCGTCGGCTTTATCACCCGTGGGTGCCACCATTTGGGGCGGGACGAACGATAACTGTGCTGCATGTCGGGAACGATCAGATTTGGCCGGTCCAGGCTGCCAATCACGATTGAGATATTCTCGTAGTGATCGTCGATCGCGCATATTGCGCTCCCGCACCGCTCACAGCTTCCACGTATTGCTTTCTCGGAGGATCGATAAAATCTCGGCTCGGTGCCGTTGCCGTCCCATGCAAAAGCAGCCAACGGAAACTCTACCCACGCAACCGTTGGAGCCCCGCTCCAACGGCGGCACACCGTGCAGGAGCAAAGATGAGGGAAAACGGGATCTGCTTGCACGGCATACCGGATACGTCCGCATAGACAGCCGCCCGTATAGCTTCTTTGCCTTGGCATACTCATGAGCTCCTGGAGCTGGAGACTTATCCATTCTCCAAGCGGGATTCCAGCGGCGTTTGAGCGTTGACGACGCACAGGACCGAGACCTTCCTTCGTCATGATGCCACTGCAGCCGGCGAAAGTGCTCCGGCCATGTCAGCGTGCGCCTCTCCTCAAGGGTAAGATGCTGATCCTGTTTTCCTTTGACAGGAGAATCCCATTGGCCATATTGTGGTCAGACCACAGATTTACCAAATTCAGGCCCAGGTAAGATTTTTCTCGAAATCGACGGAGGATAGATGGCGGAAGACGGAGGTCAAGGCATGCGGGACGACCCGGAAATCGTGGTGCGGGCCAAGCCGCGCGGGTTCGAGGAGATCTTTCAGTTCTTCGTAAAGCAGTTCGCCTCCGGGCGTCTGAAGCCCGGCGACCGTTTGCTGCCGGAACGGGACTTGGCACAGGCGCTCGAAGTCAGCCGTCCCTCCCTGCGCGAGGCGATGCGCGCCATGGCGCTGCTGGGGCTGATTGACATCCGTCCCGGCCAGGGGACCTTCGTCTGTCCGCCCAACATGACCGTGCTGTACGAGTTCTTCTCGATCATGTTGTCCTTCAACCCCGGCTTTCATCAGAACGCCGTTCTGATCCGCCAGGCGATCGAATGCCAGGCCGCGCGCACCGCCTGCCGAACCGCACGGCCGGAGGATTTCGAGGCGATGCGGCAGGCACTCGACGAATTGGGCCGCACCGAGGGCGACCCGGAAGCCTGGGGGGAGGCGGAAGTCGCGTTCCATGCAGCCGTGGTCCGGGCGACGCATGACGACGTCATGATCTTCGTCTACGAATCGCTGATGCCCCTCATCCGAAGGGACCATGAAGAGCGCCGCCGAATATGGTGGGAGGCCGCCGATGGCGTTCCCATCATGGTCGCCCGTCATCGCGACGTATTGGAGGCGATCGCGGCCGGTGATTCACACCAGGCCGAGGAACGTATGCATTGGCATTTCCGAATGCCGGACGAGATTTCCTCGTTCTTGCCGGAGGACGTTGGAGGCAAGGGCGGGGAGTCCCGTGGCTCCGCTCGTCGATCCAAGGCGTCGAAGCGGAAGCCGGCGGGAGCAAAGCGACGGTCGCCAGGGTAACACCCGACCGCCGCCGTTTCGTTGATCAGTCTTATGGGAGGAGAGACCAATGAAGAAAACCGTCAGCTTGTTGGCTGCCGCGTTGCTCGCGGCCGGCTTGTCGGCGAGCCTTGCCTCGGCCGAAACCGTTATCAAGATTGGGCATGTCGGCGCGCCGGTCAGCCCGCAGCAGCAGGGCGGCGAAGTGTTCGCCGCGCTGGTCGCGTTCAAGAGCAAGGGTGATATGGAAGTTAAGCTCTATCACTCAGCGACCCTTGGCTCGGAACAACAGCTTCAGGAAGGGGTGAAGTCGGGCACCATCGACGGCCTAATCGCGGGAACCTGGGAACGCTTCCTGCCCTGGGCGGGCGTGTTTCAGACCCCCTTCATCTACCGTGATTTCGACCACTTCATGAATGTGATGACCGGCCCGGTCGGCGAAAAGTTGATGGCCGCGGTCGAGAAGGAGCTGAACGTCAAGCCGCTGTTCATCCTGCCGCACGGGTCGTTCCGCCGTCCGACCAACGGTGCCCGGCCGATCACCAAGCCAGACGACATGAAGGGCCTGAAGATCCGCGATCCGAACGTGCCGGCCTACTCGATCGTCACCAAGGCGATGGGCGCGGTGCCGGTACCGATGGACTTTAAGGAGCTGTACGTGGCGCTGTCGCGGGACGTCGTCGACGGCCAGCACAACCCGTTCTCGCATATCGTCGGCTCGAAATTCTACGAGGTGCAACAATACGTCTCCCTCCTGCCTTACGGCCTGCCGCCGCATATCGTGACGTTGAGCCAGAAGGCATGGGGCCGGCTGTCCGAGGCCGAACAGAAGATCATCATGGAGGCCGCCAAGGAAACCGCGATCATGACCCCGAGCCTCGGCCTCGCGCAGGAGCGCGAGTTCATCGAGTTCGTTCAGTCGAAGGGCATGCAGGTCGCGACCGAGAAGGACATCGACCTCGACGCCTTCCTGAGGATCTTCAACGAGGTCTGCGTGCCGCAGCTGAAGGACGCCTATGGCGCCGAGTGGGTGGAAGCGATCCTCTCGGTGAAATAGGCGCAGGCATGTTCGGCGGTGGGGAGCTAGGTCATCTCCACCGCCGTTGCCTCGTCCCTCGGGTACAACTAGCGAGGTTCGGTCATGGAACCCTGGATGGTTCTGCTGATCGTCCTGGTGGTCTTCCTGCTGATCCGCATGCCGATCGCCGTCGCGCTGGCGCTTTCGGCCACCTTGGTCCTTCTCTGGACCGAGGGCGCGGATACCGCCGTGCAGCTCATGGCGCAGCGCATATACGGGGTGACACGCAGTTGGATATTGCTCGCCATTCCCTTCTTCATGCTCGCGGGCACGATCATGGAGCATGGCGGACTGACCCGCCGAATCGTCGCCTTCGCGGGCGCGATCGTCGGGTTCCTGCCAGGCGGGCTGGCGGCGGTCAACGTCACCGCCAGCATGCTCTTCGGCGGGATCACCGGCTCGGCCTCGGCCGACACCTCGGCGCTCGGCAGCCTGCTTATCCCCGCGATGCGGCGCCAGGGCTATTCGGGGCCGTTCTCGGCGGCCGTCACTGCCTCGTCGTCCTGCATCGGGATGATCATTCCGCCGTCGATCCCAATGGTGCTCTGGAGCTTCGTGTCGGGGGTCTCGCTCGGCAATCTTTTTCTCGGCGGCATGTTGCCGGGCCTGCTCGTCGGCCTTTTTCAGATCGTCATCTGCTCGATCATTTCCTCGCGGCGCCACTATGGCGAGCGGCAGCCCTTTTCAATCAAGACCGTCGCGGCGACCGCAAAGGACGGAGTTCTGACACTGATCGCGCCCTTCATCATCATCGGTGGGATCGTGTTCGGAATCTTCACGCCGACCGAGGCCGCGATCGTCGCCGTCGTCTACTGCCTGTTCCTGGGCATGGTCGTTTACAAAGAGCTGAAGCTCCGCGATCTGCCCGCCATTCTGCTGCGGGCGGGAGCGATGTCTGCGATGGTTCTGTTCATCGTCGCCGGATCGACGCTTTTTTCCTTCGTACTGACGCTCATGGACGTGCCGATGCTGGTCACGGAGAAACTGCTCGTTTTCGGCGACAGCCCGACCGCTTTCGTGCTGATCACCTCGCTCCTGTTCCTGGTGCTGGGCGTGTTCATGGACATCTCGGTGATCATTCTGTTGGTCGGGCCGATCATCGCGCCGCTTCTCTTGCAAATCGGCGTGGATCCTATCCAGGTCGCCATGATCTACATGGTCGTCCTTGCCGCCGGCCTGGTGACGCCGCCGGTGGGGCTCTGTCTGTTCGTCGCCTCCGGGATCAGCCGTATCCCGGTCGAGACCATCGCGCGCGAATCCTTCGTGTTCGTGCTCGGCATCCTGGCGGTCGCGGGGCTGATCTGGTTTGTTCCGGGCTTGGCGTTGTGGATGCCAAGGCTGTTCGGATATTGAGGAGCGGACGCCGATGGCCGTATTGCTGAACCTCCTCGATCGTACGGCCGATCTGATGACCCGGCTGTGTCGGTTCTTGCTGGTGGCCGTCTTTGTGATCATGGGCGTTGCCGTGATGGCGCAGATCGTGCTCCGCGCGTTCGGCCATTCCTTCATCATGATGGAGGACGTGGCGATCTTCGGCTTTTTCTGGCTCGTTTTCACCGGCATGGCGGTCGCCTTCCGCGAGGATATCCACGTCAAGGTGGAGTTCTTCGTGGAGCTGTTTCCGGATCGTGCAAAACGATTTCTCCATATCGTGACGCAACTGCTCGTCATCCTGTTCCTGGGGCTGTTCACCCTGTCCGGCGTGATCTTCACGCTCGACAACGTTCCGCAGCATGGCATGCAGCTCAGGATTTCGATGGCATGGGTCTATTTCATTCTGCCGGTGGCGTCTTTCTCGGCAATGGCCGCCGTTTCGGCGGCGTTGGCGGCCGAACTGCTCGGCCAAAACAAGGAGGGAAAGGGACAATGAAAACCAAAGGTGTCGTCCTCGTGGAACCCGGCAAGGTCGAGGTCGTGGAACGCGAACTGGTCGTGGGGCCGCACGATGTCCTGGTCGAGACCGAGGTCGCTGGCATCTGCGGGACGGACAAGAACTTCTACCTGGGCCGGGTGCCAAAGATGAACGGCCCGGGATATCGCAAGAACGATACCCTAATGAACCTTCCCTTCGCCATCGGCCACGAGGGGGGCGGGATCGTGCGCGATGTCGGCGCCGGCGTGCGCCGGTTCAAGCCTGGCGATCACGTCATGAATTTCGATGTGAACGCGACGATGGCGGAGTATTTCGTCGCCGATGAAAACAATCTCGAACCCTCCCCCGAGGGCCTGGAAAGCGAGGTGGCTTGTCTGGGCGAGGCGATTGCCTGCGCGACCTTTTCCGGCCTCCATTCCAACGTGAATTTGGGCGACGCGGTGGTCGTCTACGGCGTCGGCTTCGCTGGCCAGATCATCGCCCAGGTGATGAAAAAGAAGGGCGCGGCCACGGTCGTCGTCGTCGATATCGTCGACGAGAAGCTGGAACTCGCCAAATCGCTGGGCGCCGACGTCGCGATCAATGCCGCGAAGGACGATCCCGTCGCCGCCGTCCTCGACCTGACCGGCGGTAAGGGAGCCGATGTCGTCGCCGAGGCCGCGGGCGTGGACCGAACCATCAACCAGGCCATCGAAAGCGTCAGGCACAACGGCACCCTGGTCTTCTACAGCTGGGTGACACAGGACGTGACGATCAACATCTCTCGCCTTCACCACGACAGCCTGAATTTGATCAATACTGGCCTCGTTCACCATACACGCCAGGAGCGAACGGTTTGGACTCCCTGGGCCCTGCGCCCCGTGGTGCAGGGGCTGACGCAGATCACGCCGTTGTTCAACCGGCGTTTCGACCTGGAAGACGCGGTCGAGGCGTTCCGCCGCGATGCGGAAGACGGCGTGACCGTGAAGACGCTGCTAGTGGCCTGATGCTCCCGGTCGACCCCCTCCGCAGCACTGGCGTCGTCCTGGCCGACGATCTGACCGGCTCCAGCGAAGCCGCCCTTGTGCTTGCGGAGAACGGGCTCGGCGATCTCGCCCTGATGTGGGGGGGCACGGAAACCATTCCGGTCGACCACAACCTCGTTATCAACCTCGATACCCGCGATCTTCCCTTGGCTCGGGCCCGTGATCGTATCGAGGGTTTGCTTGCCAACAGGCCGGAGATTCGCGAACGGCTTTTTTTCAAGAAGGTCGACTCGACGGCGCGTGGACATCTCTCGATCGAGCTGGAGGCCTGTCTTCACCATCGCGCGTTCGATGCGGCGGTGGTCGCTCTCGCCGCGCCGAACGACCGACGTTACACGATCGACGCGGTGCATCACGCGGACGATCAGCCCATCGACCGGACATCTTACGCGCGCGATCTTGCCTCCCCGACCGCGCATCTACCAACCCTGTTGACCCGTGGGACCGATTCGGCCTGCGGTCATGTGCCCTTGGCGATGGTTCGCGAGGGACCGCAGGCGACGGCGCGCAAGATCATGGAGTCGATTCAGAATGGGAATCGTCTTGTCGTTACGGATTGCGTCACGGCGGAGGATTTGCGCGTGGTCGCCGGGGCGGCGATCGACCTGCCCCAGCGGATCCTGCCCGTCGGGTCCGCAGCCCTGTTTCGCGAGATCGTCGCCGCCTGGCAGGCCCGCCTGCCCCAGCCAAACGGGAATGGGCCACTGCGGGAGATGGACGCCTCAGATCGCAGCGGCGAGACGCTCCCGGTCCTCGTGGTGTGTGGCTCCCTCCAACCCCGTTCGCGCGGGCAGATCGACCGATTGCTGAAGACGAAATCGCTGATTCTTGAAGAAGCGGATCCCCTGCCCTCGCTTGACGGCGACCTGGACCGGGACGCTTGCATCGGTCGCGATATCGCCGTGCATCTCGGCAAGGGTTGTGGCGTCGTGTTGGCCACGCCGCGGACGTTCCGGCGGTCCGATCCCGAAGAGTCGATCGGTTCGTGGATCGCCGAATGGACAGGGCGCATTGTGAGGTCCGCCCTATCCGGCGCCCGCGTCGCGGGTGTCGTCGCCATGGGCGGGGCGATCGCGACGCAGGTGATACGGGCGCTCGATGGCAGAGCCCTGCGTATCCGCGGCCGGTTGTCGCCGGTTGTGCCGGTGCTGGAACTGATCGGGGGCCCGTTCGACGGGCTGACGTTGATCACCAAAGGGGGCGGGGTCGGCGCCGACGGCGTTTTGATCGACGCAGTCGCCTGGCTTCAGCAAAACGCCTCCACGAGCGTGAACGCATCTGCGGTAAGGGCCGGTGCACCCAATCATACCATCAAGGAGTCGCCACGCATGACACCCAATACGGACACGCGTCCAATTGTCGCGCTCACGATCGGCGATCCCTCGGGCGTCGGTCCCGAGATCACCGTCAAGTCCATGGCCGATGAAAGCCTTCATGAGGAATGCCGCCCGCTGGTGATCGGCGACCAAGGTGTCGTTCGCCAAGCCTGCAAGGTCTCGGGCCTGAACGCGGACATCAATGTCATCGCGATGCCGGACCAGGGCGTGTACACGCCCGGGACGATCGACGTTCTCGATCTCGGTGTCTTCGACGTCGAGGGGCTGGAATACGGCAAGATCAGCCGCGAGGCCGGGGCCGCCGCCCTCGCCTATATCGACAAGTCCATCGATTTGGCGCTCGAGGGCGTGATCCACGGCGTGACGACAGCGCCGATCCACAAGGAAGCGATCCATCTGGCGGGCTGCCCCTATCCCGGACATACGGATATCTTCGGCGCGCGCACCAAGGCGGAGACGTTCACCTCCCTGCTCGCGGTCGGGGATTTCCGCGTGCTGCACGCGACGTTGCATTGCTCCTTAGCGGAAGTCGCTTCGTCGCTCACGCGCGAACGCGTGCTCAAGATCATCAAGCTGGCCCATACGGCGATGACGGACCTCGGCATCGCGCATCCGCGGGTGGCGGTCGCGGGCCTCAATCCGCATGCCAGTGACGGGGGGCTGTTCGGCGACGAGGAAGCGAAACTCATCATTCCCGCGATCGAGGATGCCCGCGCGGCGGGTATCGACGCCGAGGGGCCGATCCCACCGGATTCGCTGTTCATGAAGCTGCGCGGCGGCGCCTGGGACGTGGCGGTCGCCATGTATCACGACCAGGGCCACATCCCGACCAAGATGATGGGGTGGTACTGGGATGAGACGAAGCGGACCTGGACGGAATTGAGCGGTGTCGCGGTCACCGTGGGACTACCGATTGTCCGTACCAATCCCGATCACGGCACCGCCTTCGACGTTGCGGGCAAGGGCACCGCCAATCCGCAGGCGATGCGCGAAGCGATCCAGGTCGCGGCCCAACTGGCGAGGGGACGTGGCTTTGTCTGACTTTCCCGAACGCAAGCCGATTGCCCACCCAACCGGCAACGCGCCGTGGATTGGCACGGGCTGGAAGATGAACAAGACGTTGGGAGAGGCGCGCGAGTACGCGCGGGATTTGCGTGCTTATGTTGCGGCCACGGATCTGGCGGCCACGGTGTTCATTGTCCCCCCATTCACCGTGCTCTCCAACGTTTGCGAGGAGCTGGAGGGTTCGCCGGTGTTGGTGGGCGCCCAAAACGCGCATTGGGAGGACACGGGCGCGTACACCGGCGAGATCTCCTGCCGGATGGTTGCCGATTGCGGGGCGGAGATGCTTGAGATTGGGCATTCCGAACGCCGCCGGTGTTTCAGCGAGACGGATGTGACCGTGCATCTGAAGGTCCGGGCGGCACTGAGACACGGGCTTCGTCCCCTGATCTGCGTCGGGGAGACAGCCGAGGAGCGGGCGCACGGGGTTGCGGTGGACACCGTCAATCGGCAGGTGGCATTTGCGCTGCACGGGCTCTCGGCCGGGGACGCACTTCGCTGTGCCCTCGCCTATGAGCCGGTCTGGGCGATCGGGGAAGGCGGCTCCCCGGCCTCTCCGGACGAGGCCAATCTCATGCACGCGGCGATTCGGCGACGGGTCTCCGAACTATTCGGTGCCAAGGCCGCGAGAAATATTCCCCTGCTCTATGGCGGAAGCGTGACGTCGGAGAACGCGGCGGGTTTTCTGCGGGAGCCTGAGGTCGATGGCCTGTTCATCGGCCGCGCCGCGTGGTCCTGCGAGGGCTTCTTGGAAATCCTCGGCTTGGCCGAGCGGTACCGCGCCGGGGCCAGCTGAACCGCGAGGGAGGGACGGTCCATGAAACGCATCGCCATCGGAAGCGATCCGAACGCTTTCGATCTCAAAATCGCCTTGATCGCCCATCTCACGGAGACCGGCCATCGCATCGAGGATTTCGGGAGCAAGGACCCGATCTACGCCAATGTCGCATTTCGCGTCGCCGAGGCCGTCGCGTCCGGTGAGTTCGACCGCGGCGTTCTGCTATGCGGGACCGGCATCGGTGTCTGCCTCGCCGCCAACAAGGTGAAAGGCGCCTATGCCGTGGTCGCCACCGACGTCTACTCCGTCGAACGCTCGGTCAAAAGCAACAACGCGAATGTCCTGACCTTCGGCGGCCAGGTTATGGGCGCAGAAACCGCGAAAACCCTCCTCGATGTCTGGCTCGCCGCCGAATACCAGCCCGGCGGCCGCTCCGCACCCAAGATCCAGCGCATCTACGACTATGCAAACGACTCAAGCAACCGCGGCTGAG
>JANQJG010000115.1 GCA_028281785.1 Rhodospirillales bacterium | reverse complement strand
TCCCACCTGGGCGTGAAGTTCAAAGGCATCGACGTGCTGCAGGACCCGGGCCTGCGCCAGGGCATCAAGGACTTCTCGAGCTGGCCGACCATCCCCCAGCTCTACGTGAAGGGCGAGTTCGTCGGCGGCTGCGACATCGTCCGCGAGATGTTCCAGACCGGCGAACTCTCCGAGTTCCTCCAAACCAACGGCATCGACGCCAAGCCGGCGGCATAAGCCGGCGCGCCGGATAGCGCAGACAAAGGGCCGCCTCCTCCGGGACGCGGCCCTTTCGTGTTCTAGAGCGGATCATGTTTAGACGGAAACATCTTCGTGTTTGCGTCCAAACATGTGAATCCGCTCTACACTCGAGAATTAGAGCAGATTCACCAGGCTCGATGGATCGCTTCCGCGATTCCATCGAACCAGGATCTGCTCTAAGACGTCAAAGATGACCGTCGCTAGGCGGACGGAAACACGCTGTGTACAACACCTTCCTCATCCGACTTGTTTGGTCTCGATTTTGAAGTCCGACTATGACACAAAGCGGCTACTGCACCTCATGACTTAGGCGCGCCCGGGCCGCCGATCGCCCGCCCGACGCCCTCCGCCAAATCAGCCAATTTTACGCCCAACGGACCGAGGAAAGCCTCGCTCGCTTCCCAGAGACCGACGCTCACGACCACAAGCACCGCCCAGGAGAGAAAAACGCTGAGCACGGTGAGCCCAACAAAACCCACTCTGTCGAGCAGAGTCGTCTCCGCCTTGTCGGCGAGCCTTCGTATTGTGCCGCCACCAATCTGCGGCAAGGCCAAGGCGCCGCCGGCGGCAATGAGATGCAGGACGGTTGGAATGAGTGTTGTTGCCAGCATGCCGGTGACCAACAAGCCGGCACCGAAGGGCTCCCGCCGTGCGGCATCGAGATAGAGGCCCCACTCGACCAACGGCCATCCAAGCGTGTCGAAAGCGCGATTGGCCAGTTGCAGGGTGACTGGCAAAAAGACCGCCAAGATCACCAAGAAGACGGCCGCCGCGATTACGTCGGCCATGATGTGACCGAACACCATCAACCTTTGCCACGTTGCACCCCGCCGAACCACCAGGTCGGATAATAACCAGCGGCTGATCTGAACCGAGACATGGTCGAGCACAGCATTCACGACGGGGACGATGAGCAGGAAGGTAAGGTAGATGACCGATTGCTCGACAGCGACGACCGCGACGACCGCGACGACCGCGATGACCGCGACGCCCGCGCCGACCGCGGGTACCTGAAACTCTGAATTAGTGCGCATCAATCCTGTGTGACGAACAATCCGCATCAAATGGCCTGTGATAAACGCAAGGACCTCGGTGGACTTCATAGAAAAATATCCAAGAAAAATCAAAAGCGCCCAAAAGGTTACCAGTCCGAACCACCGTCGATCACCCGGCATCGCTTCGTCAAAGGCGTTCGTCCCGGCAATCGTCCCTGGCCCGTCCAGGGTCCAGGCCAGGTGCCAGAGCAAAAACGGGTATAAGAATGCAACGAGCAGACACGTGAAATAACCGCGCCACGACAACCCATGAGCTGGCCCATAAAGACGCGTCGTGGCATGCAGTCCGGTCGCGATCAGATCCCTGTAACGGGCGGCAAGCCCAGGCTTGCTTGCCCAGTCGCAAATCTGTTTGAAGCTGCCATCTTCCTGGAGGATCGGGGCGACAAGGCTGACGGTTGCGGCACAGAGAACCCCACCGACAAAGGTCAGTAGCGGCCAGAAAGCCACAAGGCTTCCTACCACATCAGCGAAAAACGAGGACAAAGCCGCCACCTGCACCCCCAAGAGCTTCTCCCGGGAAACTCTAGCCTAGCGTGCTGCGCCCGTCAGCCTGAAGCTTTGCGACAATCGATGAGGTCGAACGTCTCCTCTTGGCACAATTCCGACTAGGGGCATCCAAACGGCACCGTCAGAGAAGAGCTCGAAAGCGGATAAAAAACGATTGGCGCCTACCTCCCCCGGCGGCGTGGGCCGGCGCGCCGGATAGCGACAACAGGGGCCGTCTCCTCCGGGACGCGGCCCTTTCGCTTGCGCAGGCTTTGGGTGAGGATCAGCAGCACGTTCATTAGGGGTAGTGGGTATAGTGTCTCAGGCGGGTCGCGGTAAGGTTGGCTGAGCCCTAACGGAAAGGCAGAGGCCATGCCGTTCCTGAGACTCGTTCTATGGGTTGCCCTGCCGACGCTTCTGATGGTGGCGCCAGGCTACGGCCAAGACGGTGTTGACACCTGTCCGCGCGAAAGGGGCGCTGTCATCGAGGATCTGCCGGCGGCCCTGGCGAAGCATGCGGAACGCGTGGGCGAGCTCTATGACGAGCTCCTGGGGGCCAGGGACCGCGGCGATCAACTGCTCATCGGCGGCGCGTCCGGGTTCTGCAATGCGGGTCTCGTGGACGCGGACCTGCGCGGCGCCAACCTCGCCTACGCAGACCTCCGCGGTGCGCTGCTGATGCGGTCCGATGTCAGCGGGGCGGTCCTGGAAGGCGCCGACCTGACCGGTGCAAAGCTGTCCTACGCGAAGCTTGGCGGAACGTTCCTCGTGGCGGCACGGTTTCGCGGCGCCGATCTCACCCATGCCGATCTCCGGGACGCCAACCTGACCCGGGCCGATCTCACCGGCGCCAACCTTCAGGGCGCCAACCTGGAAGGCGCGATCCTTTTCCGGACGGTGCTGACGGATGCGAAGCTCGAAAACGCGCGGCTGGCGGGCGCGCAGTTCGAACCCAGAGGCCTACCTGATTCGGAACGGCTGGTCGCTCTGAACGGCGTCTCGCGCGTCTGGTTCTGTGAGGACGAGGAGGGCGCCATGGTGCGCCTGCGCGCCCTGTTCAGGGACGGCGGCCTCAGAGCG
>JANQJG010000049.1 GCA_028281785.1 Rhodospirillales bacterium | reverse complement strand
CCCATCTCCGTCGTGGTCATGAAGCTGGCCAGTTCGGCGCGCAGCTCCTCCTCGGCATAGCGGGCCGAGCCGAAGCCGCCGGAGAGATCCCGGTTCAGGCGCGTCTTACTGCCGCTGCCGTGACCGAGTTCGTGCAGGGCCGTGGCGTAGTACTGATGGGCGCCGAGGAAGCGCGCTTTCTCGGGCAGGTGGATGCGATCGGTGGCCGGGCGATAGAAGGCCCGGTCGCCCTGGTCATGGACGATGGGCACGCCGCCTTGCGCCAGCACGGCCTCGGCCCGGGGGATGGGCGCGAAGGCCGGATCGGTGATCGCGGGCGCCTTGAAGGGCTCCAAACCATCGATCTGGCTGGCATTGAACACCGTGGCGTGGAAGACGCGCGGCCGCTCCAGGCTGATGGTTCGCTTGAGCGGCTCGCCCGCCGCGTCGCGGACCGGCTGTCCGGCCTCGTCCAGGACCGGTTTGGTCTCGGTCCACTGCCAGTATTCCACGGGGGTTCCGCGTTCGCCCTTGCGCACCTGGGCGTCGACGCCTTGCGCCTGCCTGTAGGTCATCCAGCGGGGATCGGCGTGGCCCTGCATCTCCAGCCAGAGCGCGTTGATGCCGCGATAGTTGGCGTTGGTGACCGGGTTGTGGGGCGCCAGGCGATAGACGCCGGGCTTCCAGGGCTTGAGCCAGGCGGCGGTGCCGGCCTCGATATGGCCGAGGATCTCGGCCACCACCCGCTCGCGGAAGGAGGGTTTGGAGGGTTTAGACGCCATCGTCGCCGCCCTCCGGAGCTTCAGGGAACAGGCTGTCCAGGGCGTCTTCCGGGGACAGGGCGTCCTCGGCGAAGGCGCCCATGGCCTCGGCGAGGTCGGGGTCCACGGCCACCGGCTCGGCCGAGGCGGCCTCGTCGATCCAGGCGGCCGCCACCCTCAGGTCATCCCCGGCGAGCGGGGTGTCGGTGTCGTCGTCATGGTCCTCGCCGGGACGCGGGGGCTGTGTCATGGATCGTGTCCTTGTTCGGGGTCGGGATCGGCGGCCGGGACGGGCTCCGATGGGGGCTCCGATGGGGGCTCGGGCGGGGCCAGGCGGGCGCGCCGGCGCAGGGTCTTGTCCTGGAAGTAGAGGGTCTGCACGCCGCGCATGGGGGGCGATCCGGCGGCGAAGATCAGCGCCTCGCCGGGGATGACGCGCCCACGCCGGCCCTTGCGCAGCCCGCCCAGGCGCAGGGCCTCGTCGGCGGTCAGCAGCGGACGGGCCACCTCGGCCTGGCTGTCGCTGACGGAGTGCCTCTCGCCCAGGCGGCCGGAGCGCGAGCGCCGCGCCTGGACGATGGTGGCCTTGCCGGCCAGGCGCGACAGATGCTCGGCCGTCTCCAGGCGGTTGGGGGCGAAGGCGACGCGGATGTGGCAGTTGCCGGTGAGGCTTTCGTCCTTGCCGTAGGTCTGGTGCAGCTGGGCGATGTCCTGGACGATCAGCATCGCCTTCAGGCCATAGCCGGCCATGTAGGCGAGCCCCTTCTCCATGACATCGAGCTTGCCGACCGCCGTGAACTCGTCGAGCATCAGCAGCAGCCGGTGCGTGTAGTGTTTCACCGGGGCGCCGTCCTCGAAGGCCATGCTCTCGGTC
>JANQJG010000032.1 GCA_028281785.1 Rhodospirillales bacterium | reverse complement strand
ATTGATCGCGTGAATCCGCTCTATTCCAATGAGTTAGATCAGATTCACGCGATTAAATGGTATTGTAGGACGATTCCATTTAATCGCGATCTGATCTAGGTCACGGCCAGAATACGGGCGGAAGGAAACCGGCCTCGGATCGACCGACACCACGCATCGACATTCGCCCCGTCGACAAGGGCGACAACGGAACCGCCAAAACCGCCGCCCGTCAGCCGCGCGCCAACGGCGCCCGCTCTGAGCGCCCCATCCACAAGAGCATCGACCTCGGGAACAGAGACCTGATAGTCGTCACGTTGCGACGCGTGACTTTCGACCATCAAGGTGCCGAAACAAGCTGAGTCATCGGCCTTCATGGCCTTGACGGCGTCAAGGACACGCCGGTTCTCGGTAAGCACGTGGCGGGCGCGGCGGTTCATGGGTGCCTCCAGTTCATTGATGCGCGCGAGATCCGTCGAGTCAAGATCGCGCAGTTCCTCTACCCCAAGGGCCGCACACGCTGCCCGACATTCAGCGACCCGGGTGGCGTAACCGTCGTCGGTGAGTTGATGACGCACGCCGGAATGCACAACGACGAACCGGTGCTCGCTGAACAATGGCACGATCTCGAATTCCAGGGAGCGGGTATCGAGGAACACGGCCTTGCCTCGGGATCCCGCGGCGGCGGCGAACTGATCCATGATTCCACACGGCATCCCAACGAAGTCGCGTTCGACACGTTGCGCGAGCTTCGCCGTCTCCGTAATGTCCATGTGAGTTTCAGAGAGAGCCGCAGCGGTGCGCAGCATCGCCACTTCAAGGGCCGCAGAACTGGAGATGCCCGCTCCGATGGGCAATGTGGCGGCAACGGCGACGCGACAGCCCGCATCCGCAGTCGGTTCGCGGTAGGCGGCACGGAGGCAGCCCAGGATATAGTCGGACCAATGGCCGACAGCTTCTTCGTCGACAACACGCCGTTTGCTCTCATCGAAGGTGTCGCTGTAGATGTCGATCGCCCCGGCGTTCGCACCCGCACCGAGAGCAACGGCGACCTCCAAATCCAGGGTCATGGGAAGGACGAAACCGCCGTTGTAATCCGTGTGCTCGCCAAGCAGGTTGACCCGTCCCGGCGCCGAAGCGACCGCTTCCGGGCAGACTCCATATCGATCGACGAAGACCTGCGTCACCTGCTCCAGCAGGTCATTGCGGGTCACGGAGGCAAGGGCGTCATCGCTCACGAGCAGGGTCCTTAAACGATTATCGCTGTTTGTAATGGCGCTCGCTGAGACGTCGTAGCCTGTCCGCCGCGTCCTCGGCAGTCATGTCTCTTTGCGCTTCCGACAGCATCTCGTAGCCCACCATGAATTTGCGGACCGTCGCCGAACGTAGCAGCGGCGGATAGAAATGGGCGTGAAGCTGCCAATGGGCATAGTCGCCCTCGCCATTTGGCGCCCCATGCCAACCCATGGAATAGGGGAACTCGGTCTCGAACAAGTTATCGTAGCGGGCTGTCAAACGCTTGACGATGTCGGCCAAGCCGTCCCGTTCCGCTGTCGTTAGGTCGGTCAGCCGCAAGACTTGGCGGCGTGGCGCCAATAGGGTCTCGAACGGCCAAATCGCCCAATAGGGCACGACGGCAACCCAATGCTCATTGTCGACGACGACCCGCTCGGCCCCGCGCACTTCCGCATCCAGATAGTCCACGAGCAGGACGTTTCCGGTTTCTGCGAGATAGCGCGCTTGGCAAGCGTCTTCGCGCGCCACTTCGTTGGGAATGAAGTCAGAGGCCCAGACTTGGCCATGCGGATGGGGATTGGAGCACCCCATCAGCTCGCCCTTGTTCTCGAACACGGCGACCCAATTGTAACGCCGGCCGAGCTCGTCGATTTGATCGGCCCAAACGTCGACGACACGGCGCACGCCCTCCAAGGGCAACTCCGGCAAGGTGAGGTCATGACGTTCGGAAAAACAGATCACCCGCGCCGTGCCGCGCACCGTCGTGGTGCGAAAGAGTTTATCTTCCCTCGCATCGACATATGGCGTATCCGCCAATAACGCCGGGAAGTCGTTGTCGAAGACATAGGGGCCGACATAGTTCGGATTGACCCGGCCGCTTGCTCGCCTTGTTCCAGCGCACAAATAGCAATTGGGATCATGTTCCGACTTACGCTCGGGCGGCGTCACTTCCGTCCGACCCAGCCACGGCCTTTGGTTCCGGTGCGGCGATACGAGCACCCACTCATCCTTAAGTGGATTGAACCGCCGGTGCGGGTGGACGGCAAACACCGATTCGATCACGGGAACGACCGTCGAACCCACGGACCTCTCGTACATTGACTACCTGAGGCGCTGCTCTTCGGCGTCGAAAAGAAACACCCGCCCGACGTCGAAACGCGCCGCTATGGAATCTCCCGCTTTTACCGAGCGGCTGGAATCGCTTTGAATGACCATGGTGTCCCCTTGGCCACCTTTGGCATGGATCAATGAGGCTCCCCCCAAATGCTCGGCAACCTCGACGACCACCGGCAGCGACACCGCGCCGGCCCCCGAGAAGTGTTCCGGTCGGATACCGAGCATGAGCGGCGAACCGGGTGCCGGCCGTTGCTCCTTGAGCGGAACCGTCACCTGAATGCCGTCGAACCCGTTCAGGGAAACAACCGTTCCTTCGCCGCTCGTCTCCCCTGCCTTTGCGGCGAAGAAGTTCATCCGCGGCGAGCCGATGAACCCGGCAACGAACTGGTTATCCGGATTATCGTAGAGGTTCAAAGGCGATCCTACTTGTTCGACAAGCCCGTCCCGCAGCACAACGATCTTATCGGCAAGCGTCATCGCTTCGATCTGATCGTGGGTCACGTAGATCATCGTCGCGGTCGACAGTTCATGATGGAGTCGGGCGATTTCGACTCGCATCGCGACGCGAAGCTCGGCATCCAGGTTGGAAAGGGGTTCGTCGAACAGAAACACCTTGGGATCGCGAACGATGGCGCGGCCGATGGCGACACGTTGGCGTTGGCCGCCGGACAGTGCCTTCGGCTTGCGCTTGAGGAGGTTTTCCAACTGCAGGATCGACGCGGCTTTCTGCACCCGCTCACTGATCTGGCCCTTGGGCCAGCCGGTCATGCGTAACCCGAAGCCCATGTTCTCTTCGACGGTCATGTGCGGATAGAGCGCGTAGGTCTGGAAGACCATGGCGACACCGCGCGCCGCAGGATCGACATCGTTGACGACCGTGTCGCCGATTTTGATTTCGCCTTCTGTGACGTCTTCAAGCCCCGCGATCATGCGCAGCAAAGTCGATTTGCCGCAGCCCGACGGTCCGACAAAGACGCAAAACTCCCCGTCGCCAATATCCAGGTCCACGCCGTGGATGACCTGGACGTCGCCGAAACGCTTTAGCGCCCCGCGCAGCGTCACTTGTGTCATAGCCCCGTCCCTCCTAACCCGCCCGGCATCACAGCCCCGGAGTCATGCGAATGCGCGCTTCCCCGGCGACTTCGAGCGCCGCTTCCGTCAACTGCGGAACATGAGTCTCCAGTTCCTTCATCGACGTCAGATGAAGGGACCCAGTTACCGACAGCGCCCCATACAACGTGCCGTCCGTCAGGCGGACCGGAACGGCAACGCTGACGATGCCGTATTCGTACTCCTCGTGATCCCGGGCATAGCCCTGAAGCCGAACCGTCTCCAACTGATCCTCGAGTGAGGCCGCACATTTGAGCGTGTTCGGCGTGTAGAGATGAAACGCCTGTTGCATGAGTGCGTTCGAGAGAGAGCCTCGATCCAGGAACGCCAACATGGCCTTGCCCGCCGCGGTGCAATAGGCTGGCTCCACCTTGCCGGCGCCCGTATTCATAAAAGCGGCAGTTGGACTTGCTCTTCTGTCCAGATAGAGGACCTGCCCACCGTCGAGCTGTGACAACCGCAACGTTCCGTCGATTGCGTCTGCAATTCGATCCAAAGCTGGGCGGGCGGCCTCGACCAAACCTGAGTTGTTCCAAGCTGAATACGCCAGCCGAATAACGCGTGGGCCGACGCGATACGTCTGGCTGACGGGATCGTAGGCCAGCATCCGTTCCTTGGTCAGCATGCGCAGTAATCTATGGAGGGTCGCCTTGGGATACGGGGTCTCCGCCAGGAGCGACACGAAACGCATGGGAGTCTCGGCCTGCGCAACCCGGTCCAGTATCGCCAACCCCTTGGTGAGAGCGCCGTCTCCGGGCTCTCTCGCCACCTGTTTTTGTGGTTTGAGGTCACTGGAATGGATCATCTGCGTTCCGAATCTACCTTGACAAAACATAGCCGACGGGGCCATCATTTTCAACTAATGAAAATAAGTTCCATTTATTGGAACATGAGAACGCGTCAACGCACTCATTGAGTTCGTGGCCACGTAAAGGGAGCTCCGTCATGAAAAGAAAACTCACCGCCGTATTGGCCGGTGCGATGCTCGGGTGCCTGAGCGCCGCCTCGGCCCAGTCCGGCGAGATTGTCCTCAACTCGGATACGTCGGATCCGGCGCCCAAAGCCGCCATGCAAGCGCTGATCGACGGTTTCCAAAAAGCCCATCCGGACGTGACAGTGAAGTGGAACAACTTCGATCACGAAGGGTACAAAACCTCGATCCGTAACTTTCTGACGGCCGAACCGCCGGACGTGGCGGCCTGGTATGCCGGCAACCGCATGGCGCCGTTCGTCGAGGCCGGACTGTTCGAAGACGTTACCAGCGTCTGGGAGAACAACAATCTGGATGAAACGCTTAAATCGGCCGCCGCTTCCATGACCATCGACGGCAAGAAGTGGGGCGTGCCCTATACCTATTATCAGTGGGGCATCTACTATCGTCAGGATATCTTCGACGAGCTCGGCCTCGAAGTCCCCAAGACGTGGGAAGAACTGAAAGCCGTCTGCGCGAAACTGAAGGAAAACGACATTACGCCGTTCACCATCGGCACCAAGACCCTGTGGCCGACCGGCGGCTGGTTCGATTACATGAACCTGCGTACGAACGGTTACGAGTTCCACATGGACCTGACCGCCGGCAAGGTCCCCTACAATGACCCCCGGGTTGTCGAGGTATTCCGTCTTTGGGCCGAGTTGGTCGAGCCGGGCTACTATATCGACAACCACGCGGCCTATGACTGGCAGGAAGCCGTTCCGTTCTTCGTCAGGGGCGCCGCCGCCATGTACCTGATGGGCAATTTCGCCGTCGATGTCATGAAAAACGCTGGTTTGAAAGAAGATCAACTGGGCTTCATGCAGTTCCCGGCGATCACCCCGGGCATTCCGATGGCGGAAGACGCCCCCACGGACACCTTGCACATTCCGTCCAATGCTCCAAACAAGGCCGACGCGAAGAAGTTTCTCGCCTATCTCGCCAGGGCCGAGGTGCA
Source organism: Rhodospirillales bacterium (assembly GCA_028281785.1). GTDB lineage: Bacteria > Pseudomonadota > Alphaproteobacteria > Rhodospirillales > Shumkoniaceae > JANQJG01. The sequence goes on along the minus strand of JANQJG010000032.1, from coordinate 28,634 downwards.
GACGGAAATGAACAGGATATTGGGACAGCTGCCCGTCAACAGCCAGTCAGAGCGGCCCGACGACAAGTTCCTGGCGCAAGGCTTCGAGATGCTGAGCAATGCCTATGCCTTGGCGCAGTTTTATGATCGCGATGCTCCCGCAGCTATGGCAAAGGCGGGCATGGAAGGCTTCCAAGAATTCATGGTCAAGCCCAAGAACATTGACCGCATCTTGAAGCGGCTCGAGAAAGTTCGCGCGCGCGTCTACAAGTGAGTTGGTCCAATCCCCCGGGCGGCATCCGCCGCCCGGGCCTTATGTGTCGAGGCATAGACCAAGGGGTGCGAACACATGGCGGACTCCATAGCAGGTAAGAGCTATTGGCACCAAAACCAGCGCCGCATCGCGCCGTGGATCTTCTTGGCGCCCGGCGTTTTCATGTTCGCGGTTTACGTCATCATTCCGATCTTCCAGTCCATGGAGATCAGTCTCTACGATTGGGACGGCATCGGCGAAAAGACTTTCATCGGCATTGAAAATTATATCGAATTACTTGACGACGAAGCGTTCTACACGTCTTTAATTAACAACCTACTCTGGCTTTTGTTCTACATGCTCGCCGTTCCCGCCGGTCTGTTCATGTCTTTGTTCCTGAACCAAACGGTGTTCGGGATCCGGTTGGTAAAATCCCTTTTCTTCTTTCCGTTCGTCATCAGCCAGGTGGTCGTCGGCTTGGTCTTCGCCTGGTTTTACGACCCGACTTTCGGGCTCCTGGCCTTGATATTCAAAACCTTCGGGTTCCAGCCGCTCGCCGTTCTCGCCGACGAGCGCTACGTCACCTATGGCATCATCTTCGCCGGCCTTTGGCCGCAGACGGCGTATTGCATGATCTTGTATCTCACGGGTCTGAACGCCGTAGACCCCGAACAGATTGAAGCCGGCCGCCTCGACGGCGCGAAGGGCTGGCGGATGCTCTGGCATGTGGTGTTGCCCCAGCTTCGCCCGGCGACGTTCATCGCCGTCGTCGTCACGGTGATCGGCGCGCTCCGCTCTTTCGACCTGGTGTCGATCATGACCGATGGCGGGCCTTACGGGTCGAGCCGGGTGCTGGCCTATTACATGTATGAGCAGGCGCTCTCCGAATACGGCTTTCGCATGGGATACGGGGCCGCGATCGCCGTGGTCCTCTTCGTGATCATGATGGTTTACATCTCCGGCTTTCTCTGGAGCATGTACCGCCAAGAGAGGGAAGGCCGCTGATGTTTCCGACCCCCATCGCCAGAGCCCGCCCGTCCGTTCGCACGATCTACATGTTCGGTCTGCCTGTTAGCCTTTTCATCTGGCTGATTCCGTTGCTGGCCGTGATGCTTACCTCGATCCGTTCCGCCGGCGATATCGCCGCGGGCAACTATTGGGGCTGGCCGCAGGGGATCTTTCTTGTCGAGAACTACATGGCGGTGTTCCAAAACTCGCCCATCGCCGCGTTCATCCTAAATTCGTTCAAGGTGACGATCCCGACCGTGATCGGTGCGGTGGCGCTATCGTGCCTGACCGGCTTCGCCTTGGGCGTCTATCGCTTCAAGGCCAATCTTCTGATCTTTTTCATGTTCGTCGCGGGGAACTTCGTGCCGTTCCAGATTCTGATGGTCCCGGTACGCGACCTCACCCTGAAAATGGGGATGTACGATACGGTCACCGGCCTCGTTTTGTTTCATATCGCCTTCCAAACCGGGTTTTGTACGCTGTTCATGCGGAACTTCATCCGCGCACTACCGAAAGCGTTGATTGAGGCTGCGCGAGTCGAGGGTGTGAGCGAACTCAGGATCTTCTGGTTCATCGTACTGCCGTTGATGCGTCCGGCCATTGCTGCGTTAGCCGTATTGATCTTCACTTTCATTTGGAATGACTACTTTTGGGCAACGGTGCTGGTGCAAGGGGAACACGCCATGCCGGTGACGGCGGGGCTGTACTCTCTGAATGGCCAGTGGATAGCGTCGTGGCACTTGGTATCGGCGGGTTCCATCGTCGCCGCATTGCCGCCTGTTGCGATGTTCTTCCTGCTGCAACGTCACTTCATCGCCGGGTTAACCCTGGGGGCCGTGAAGTGAACCGACCGCGCAGTTGGCGGTTGGATAGTCCTGCGCAGACACTGATCTTTGCCTCACGAGACGGCACGGAAACGCCTGAATGCCTCTATTGGGGCGCGCCATTGCCCGTGGGCGAGGACCTTGACGCTTTGGCGCAGATGCAGCGACGTGCGGCCCCCCGTTCCCTACTCGATCGCTACGCGCCGCTTTCGATCTGTCCCGAGGAACGCCGAGGCTGGCTCGGACGTCCCGGTTTCACCGGTACCGACCTCGAAGGCCGCACCTTGTTGCCACGGTTTTCGATTTCCGATGCGGAGCAATCATCCGAGGCCTTGACCTTCCGGTTGGAGTGTGCCGAAACCGGACTCAAGCTCGTCCAGACGTTGGAGGTCTTCGCCGACACTGACATGGTCATGGCATCGGCCTGTTTGGAAGCGGGTGAGCCCGGCCTAAGGCTGAATTGGCTGGGCGCTTGTGCATTTCCCGTCGCCGACCGCGTGGATCGGATCGTGGATTTCACCGGCCGATGGCTAGGAGAATTCCAAGCGCAGGAAACGCCGTGGAACGTCGGCGTCCACGTCCGAGAGTCTCGGGAAGGCCGGACCGGACACGCACACTTTCCCGGTATGATGCTGCCGGCCAAAGGCGCGGGTAACACATCCGGCGACGTCTACGCCCTGCATCTGGGGTGGTCCGGCGGGCACCGCGGTTTCGCCGAAGAACTTCCAGACGGCCGCCGTCAAGTCCAGATGGGAGCGTTCCTGAGACCCGGTGAAGTCATTCTCTCGGCGGACGGTAGTTACGCAACACCACCCTTGTTCGCGACGTTTTCGACGGAGGGCGCCAACGGCGTCATGGCCGCGTTCCATCGACATGCGCGAAAGCATGTGGTCCGATTCCCAACCCCGGATCGGCCCCGCCCCGTCCACTACAATTGCTGGGAAGCAATCTATTTCGATCACGATATCAAGACTCTAAAGGACATCGCGACGAAGGCCGCGGCCTTGGGCGCAGAGCGGTTTGTCCTCGACGACGGGTGGTTTCGGGGACGAACTGACGATACCGCTGGGCTCGGCGATTGGGTCTTGGATCGGGGAAAATACCCGGAAGGACTGGGACCGTTAATCGATCATATCGAGGACTTGGGCATGAGCTTCGGGCTTTGGGTCGAGCCGGAGATGATCAATGCCGACAGCGAGCTCTATCGCGCTCATCCGGATTGGGTGCTTGGCGGGATGGCCGAAGGCCAGCTAAGCGGGCGGCACCAATACCTGCTCGATTTGACCCGCCCCGAGGTATCTGCGCATCTATTCTCCCGTATAGATGCTCTCTTGCGCGAGTACCGCATCGACTATTTGAAATGGGACCACAACCGTCCGCTCATCGCTGGGACGGCTCGGCAGACACAAGCCTTTTACGCATTGGTCGACCGGTTGCGGAAGACTCATGCGTCCTTGGAAATCGAAAGCTGTGCGTCTGGCGGCGGGCGGATCGACTTCGGCGTGCTGTCGCACACCCACCGGATTTGGCTGTCGGATTCCAACGATGCCTTGGAGCGCCTACGCATGCAGTCCGAGGCTGCCCTTTTCCTGCCGCCGGAAATCATTGGCTCCCATGTCGGGCCGCGCGTGTGTCATACCTCGGGCCGCGTCCTCCCCATGGCGTTTCGTGCCTGGACAGCAGCCACGAGACATATGGGATTCGAGATGGATCCTCGCGAATTGACCGAGGAAGAGGCCGGAACCCTTGCGCGTATCACGGCGTGGTGGAAGGCAAATCGTGACTGGACGTTTGCGGGGCGCCTTCATCGCCTCGACAGCCTGGACGACGCGGTGATCGCCGAAATGACGGTATCGGTCGGGAAGGAGCGTTTCGTTCTGTTCGTCGGGCAAACGGCCGCCTCGGCGCGTTCGTCGACCCGACCGGTTCGGCTCACCGGGCTGAATCCGGATGCCCGTTACCGCCTACGCCTCATCAATCAGGAAGATATTCGACCCAACTTGAGCCGGGATTTCAAGCCGCCCTACCTGAGTGACGGCGGACCCGTCCTATCCGGCGCCGCTTTGATTGGGGCTGGAATCCACTTACCTCCTGCCCTGCCGGCCATCATGTGGGTCGTCGAAGGTGAGATGCTGAACTCTTGAATGACGATGCCCCGATGAAACGCGCGCTCGGTGTCTGCTACTACCCTGAACACTGGCCGGAATCCGTATGGGCGGAAGACGCCGCACTTATGGCGGACGCCGGCTTGAGTTGGGTTCGGATCTGCGAGTTCGCTTGGTCGCGCCTGGAACCCAAGCCGAACAGTTTCGACTTTGATTGGCTGGACCGGGCGATCGAAACCTTGGGACGTCGTGGACTCAAGGTGGTGCTCTGCACCCCGACGGCCACGCCGCCACGCTGGATGCTGACGCGGCACCCCGATATGCTGGCCGTCGATGCCGGGAGGCGCGAGCGAGGGTTCGGATCGCGACGGCATTATTGCTTCAGCCATCGGGGTTACCGCGAGGAATGCGCCCGGATCACGCGGGCCCTTGCCGAACGTTACGGTGGCAACCCCCATGTGGCGGCGTGGCAGACGGACAACGAGTACGGTTGTCACGACACGGTTCTGTCCTATTCGGCCGCAGCGAAAGCCGGATTTGTGGCTTGGTTACGTGCCAGATACGGCACAGTGGACCGACTTAACAAAGCCTGGGGTAACGTCTTTTGGTCCATGGAGTACGAGAGCTTCGACGACATCGGCCTGCCCAATCTGACCGTGACCGAGCCCAATCCCGCTCATCTGTTGGACTTCCGCCGGTATTCCTCGGATCAGGTGGTCGCGTTCAACAAGGTTCAGGTGGAAATCATCCGGACACTGAGCCCCGACCGTCCGATTATCCACAACTATTTGGGACGGACTGCGGAATTCGATCACTACCGGGTCGGCGCCGATCTGGATTTTGCGGCATGGGACAGCTATCCGCTTGGCTTTCTCGCCGAAGGCACCGGCAGAGACTCGGCCTGGAAACGCCGATTCTTGCGCCAGGGCGATCCGGACTTTCAGGCCTTTCATCACGATCTTTATCGCGCCGTCGGCAAGGGACGCTGGTGGGTCATGGAGCAACAGCCAGGGCCGGTGAACTGGGCCCCCTACAATCCCGCGCCCTTGGACGGCATGTTGCGGCTATGGGCGTGGGAGGCCTTTGCTCACGGGGCGGAGGCGGTCAGTTTCTTTCGTTGGCGGCAGGCGCCATTCGCGCAGGAACAGATGCATACGGGTCTCTTGCGCCCCGACTCCGTGGCCGCACAAGGGCTGGCCGACGTCCAGGCCGTGGCGCGTGAGCTCGCGCTCGCCCCCGAGGTCGACACGGGCCCTGTACCGGTCGCATTGGTATTTGACTATGAGTCCGATTGGGCGTGGCGGACCCAACCGCAGGGAAGAGACTTCGACTACTTCTCCCTGGTTTTTGAGAGCTACCAGATCCTCCGCCGGTTCGGCCTGTCGGTCGAAATTCTGTCGCCCGACGGGGACGATTTGTCGACCTATGCCCTCGTCGTCGTACCGGGACTGATGCATTGGAGGGCTCCATTCGTTGAAGCGCTCCGAAGCTACAAAGGTATTGCCTTGATCGGCCCGAGAACCGGCTCGAAAACGGAGCACTTCTCCATCCCGCCAACACTTCCTCCGAATATCCCTGATCTCCTTGACATGAAGGTGACCCACGTCGAAACCCTCCCGTCGGATGCACCCGTCCCGTTGAAGAACGGCGGTACTTTCAAGGGCTGGCGGGAGTTCGTAGAGGTCGGATCCCGAGCTCACATCGTAGAAACGACAGCGGACGGCCACGCCGCGCTAGTCGCCCAGGGAGCACTGCGCTATGTCGCCGGGCGGCCTGACCGGGACGCAGCGACAAGACTGCTTCGCGCCATCTGTGCTAAAGCGGGGCTTGAAACCCTCGATCTACCGGACGGTTTACGCGTTCGCGATGCCGGGCGCTTCCGCTTCGTCTTCAACTATGAAGCTGAACCTGCCGATCCGGCCTGTTTCGGTCTGACGGGCGAACGCGTGTTGGGCGACTTTCCGCTTCCGCCAGCGGGCCTCGCCATACTCAAGCGACAGCTTCCTTGAGACAGGCGGCGGCCGCTTCCGGCGTCAGGCTTCGGTCGGCGTCTTCAAGCTTTGAAAAACCGGAGCTTTGCCCGTGAACCGAGGACGGCCGCAAATACGGAGGACGGAAATGTGCATGAAGCTGCCAATGCCGGGCACGCGCCGAGCGGCCCGGTGCGCCATGCCATTCGAAGACGTAAGGGAGCGATCCTCCGAATAGCGTGTCGTACCCCATCTTCAAGCGGATCAGCAAGTCCACCAAACCGTCCCGTTCGGTTTCGGTCAAACCGTTTAGGCGTGACACTCGGCGGCGGGGCAACACCATGGTTTCAAAGGGTGAATTGGCCCAAAACGGCACCAACGCGACCCAGGTGTCGTTCGCTGCGATGACACGCTCCTGGCGACTGAGTTCCATGATCGCGTAGGCGTGGAGTACCGAGGCCCCATGTGTCCTGAAATACCTGCGCTGGAATCGGTCCTCGATTTCGGTCTTGTCGTCCAGCTGGGCCGAAGCCGTCTCCAAGGCCCAAACATCAATCATCCTGCGAAGCGTGTTGACCGACATCTCCGGCACGGCGTCGCCATCACGCTGGAGCTCGCCGGCGGGTCGGTTCCTGGACCAAGAGCCTTCTCCCATTGGCCCAGACATGAACACCCACTCTCCTGTCAATGGGTTGAAACGGCAATGGGAATGGTCCGCGACTTTCAACGACATGCCATCGGAAGACGCTGGATCTTTCATGCTCGAATGGTGGTTCATCCTTCAATCCAATCCGGGTCGTGTCAGTACTTTGGAGCTCGGTGCCAACGCCACGCGGTCTCCAGGATCGTTTCGATGTCCGAGTATCGGGGCGTCCAGCCGAGCAGGGCCTGCGCCAGTGCGCTGTCGGCAACCAGGACTGCCGCATCGCCGTCGCGTCGGGGGGCGATCCGGTACGGGATTTCGACGCCGGTCACGGCACGCGCGGCTTCAATGACCTCCATGGTCGTAAAACCGGTCCCGTTGCCGAGATTGAAAGCGTGGGCGCCCGGCCTTTCGTCCATCCAATCCAGGGCGCTCAAATGTGCTGAGCAGATATCCAGGATGTGGATGTAGTCGCGGATACACGTCCCGTCGGGGGTCTCGTAGTCGCTCCCGAACACGCTCAACCCATTCCGCTTGCCTAAAGCGGCCAATAGAATGCTGGGGATCAGATGCGTCTCCGGATCGTGGGCTTCGCCAATGGTACCGTCGGGATGGGCGCCTGCCGCGTTGAAGTAGCGGAAACTGACCGACCGCATCCCGAAGGCGGCGGCATAGTCACTGAGCACCTGCTCGATAATCCGTTTGGTCCAACCGTACGGATTGATGGGCTCCAGGGGGTGGGTTTCATCGATGAGATCCGTGGTCGGACTGCCGTAAACCGCCGCGCTCGAGGAAAACACGAACCGGTCGATGTCGGCACGACGCATGACGTCGAGCAGATTGAGAGTGCCGCTCACATTATTGAGGTAGTACCTCTCCGGTTCCGCGACCGATTCGCCAACGGCGATAAGTGCCGAAAAATGAAACACCGCATCGAACCTGCGGGTCGAGAATGCGCGTTCCAGATCCTTTGGATTGAGTAGGTCCCCCTGCACGAAAGGGGTTCCCTGGATCGCTTCGGCATGCCCGGTCGACAGGTTGTCGAACACGGTGACGGAGAACCCGTTTTCGATCAGCAGGCGGACCATATGTGAGCCGATGTATCCGGCGCCGCCGCATACAAGAACCGCTCGCCCGTCGTCCCGACCAGATGATTGCGACGTAGCCATGCTCCCTGCGACGAGTATCAGCTGTCTGTTTTAAAAGATGGTAACAATATGAAAGAAAAAAGCAATAGATAAAAATATATTAAAGATTATTCTATTCATAGATGTTTTTATTGATAAAGTACTCTTTATAAGAGTATATCGATGAATGCGCGTTCTCCGGCAGCACCATCGATAAGGACGGTAGTTGCCATCGATTTCGACCACAAAGGCCGAGGCGGTGCCTACTAGGGCACTATGCGGTCTGCCAACATGTATTGGCTTGGCTGCCGACTTGGTCATGGCTTGATGGATGAAATCGACGGACATTCCCTAGGATCGTTCCGGCAAATCCGGTGGGCCGCTGTAGCTGCACAACATCAATACAGGTTTTCTAAATTCTTTAAATTTCTTCGATACGTTGCTTTCATTATCGATTATCGGGGCAAGCCGAAGCTCGGCCGGGACCAAACCCGAAGAGTGTGGACGACCTTGTCACGCATACCGGTCCAGTAAGAACGTGAAGAAGATGCTCATCGTGATCCGTCGGAAAATGCTATTGGCTGGCCGCTGTGGCTCGCGGTGCGCAGTCGCTCGCCGCTCTCGGCGTCGAAGAAATAGGAACGCTCACCGAGGATCTCGACGCCGACCTCGGCCCCCATGGGCATATCGAAGTCTTTATCCATGCGCGAGATCAGGTGCGTACCCGCCGCGGCGACATTTACGATGGTCTCGTCACCGGTCAGCTCGAGCGAATAGATCGCGCCCTGCAGCCACCCCTCCCCCGCCCCGGTGACGCGTATGTCTTCTGGCCGCACACCTACGACCGCCCGGGGGTTGTCGGCCAGGCCCGGACATGGGAGGCCCGCGCCGCCGCACTCGAAGGCCCCGCCCGTAATCGCGCCGGTGATGAAGTTCATCGGCGGCGAGCCGACGAAACCGGCGACAAATAGGTTGGCGGGATCGTCATAGATGCGTCGCGGCGTATCCAGCTGCTGGACGATCCCGGCTTCCATGACCGCGACCCGGTCGGCGAGGGTCATCGCCTCGATCTGGTCGTGGGTGACGTAGACCGTGGTCACGCCGAGCTCGGCCTGCAGATGCTTAAGTTCGGAGCGCATGTATCCGCGCAGCTTGGCATCCAGATTCGAGAGCGGCTCGTCCATGAGAAACAGGCGCGGCCGGCGCACCATCGCGCGGGCCAGGGCGACACGCTGGCGCTGACCGCCCGAGAGCTGGCGGGGAAACCGGTCGAGCAGATCCTCGAGATGCACCTTCCGCGCCGTCTCCCGGACCGCCTCTGACATCTCGTCACGCGGTACCTTGCTGACCTTGAGCGGGTAGCCGATGTTCTCGGCCACGGTCATATGCGGGTAGAGCGCGTAGCTCTGGAAGACCATGGCGACGTTGCGGTATTTGGGCAGCACGCCGGTGACGTCCTCACCGCCGATCAGGATGTCGCCCGAAGTCACGGCCTCGAGCCCGGCGATCATCCTGAGCGCCGTGGTCTTGCCGCATCCGGACGGGCCCAGTAGGACCAGGAACTCGCCCTCTGCGACCTCCAGGTTGAGCCCCTTGACGACCTCGTTGGAGCCGAAGCTCTTGTAAATGTTCCTCATCGCCAGCGTCATGGCCTACCCCTTGACCGCGCCGATCAGCAGGCCCCGGGCGATGAAGCGCTGCAGAATGCCCGCCATCACGATCACCGGCACGATCATGATGACGATGAGGACCGACATGTACCACCATTGCGGCCCCCTTGTGGCGTTTTGCGCGGCCACCAGGAGCGGCATCGTCTGGGCATCCGCCGTCGACAGGAACAGGGCCAGCAGATATTCGTTCCAGGACAGGATCAGGACGAACAGCGACGTCGCGGCCAAGCCCGGCTTGGCCAGCGGCATGATGATCCCGAGCAGGATCTGGAACCGGGACGCGCCGTCGATCTGGGCGCTCTCCTCGAGATCCATCGGGATCGACGCGAAGAAATCGCGCATCAGCCAGACAACGATCGGAAGATTGACCGTCATGTAGGTGACGATGAGCGCGATATGCGTATCCAACAGACGCATCTGCTGGAACATCACGTAGATGGGAAGGACCGCCACGACCGGCGGCAGAATCCTCTGAGAGATGATCCAGAACAGGATGTCGTCGTTGCCCACCCGTGTCTGGAACCGCTTCCCCAGCGTGTTCAGGAACAGGAAGAACAGGGCCAGTCCGATGGCCACGGAAAGGCTCCAGTGGAGATCCACGGCGATGGTCATCCACACCACGACGGCAAGGATCAAGAGAAAGGCGATGACCGAGGCGAACCGCGGCCGATACTGGAAGCGCACCAGCGCATAGGCCGCCATCGAGCCGATGCCCACCGCCAGAACCGTGCTAAAGAAGGCGATGACGATGGAATTGAGGTATGGCCGCAAGGTGTCGTTGCCGAGTTCGAAGAAGATGTACTCCCAGGCATGGAGGGACGGCATAAAGTCAATGAAGGGAATGTAGAGTGGCCCGTCGTTGACGTGGATCGGCAGCTTGAGGGACGTGATCAGAACCCAGTAGAGCGGGAACAGGACCACCGCCGCCCAGAACGCCAACAGCCCGTAGGTCACCATCTTCCCGGCCGGAGACATCGAGTTGACGTCCTTCGGCTCGAGGAGACGGCGCAGGCTCCCATTTCTTTTGCCGTTCATTCTACCCCTCCGTCCTTTCGCGCAGCCGTCGCCCCACGAAATTGAAGAACGACACGCAGGTGACGGCGGTGACGAAGAGCAGCGTGTAGCCGACGGCCGCCGAAATCCCGAGGTCTTGGGTCCGCCAGGCAATGAAGGCGTGCAGGGTCAGGGACTCGGTCGCGATGCCGGGGCCACCATTGGTGAGGATGTTGGGGAAGTCGATGATCTTGAACGCCTCGATCATGCGGATGAGGACCACCGTCGCCGCCACCGGCGCGATCGTCGGCCAGGTGATGTCCCGGAAGATGCGCCACTCGCCGGCGCCGTCCAGCTTCGCAGATTCCACCTGCTCGCGCGGCACGTTCTCCAGTGCCGCAAGCAGCACGATGAACATGAAGGGGATCCACTGCCAGGACTCCCCGGTCAGAACCATCATGCGCGCCGACCACGGATCGGCGGCCCAGCTGACATTGGTGAAGCCGAGCGCCCGCCAGATCGGCGCGAAGGGTCCGATGGACAGGTCCGTCAGCATCCGGAAGGCATAGGCGATGCCGACCGGCGTCACCATCATGGGCACGAAAAAGATCAGCCGGAACCAGTTCCGGAAGGGAATGGGCTGCGCGCACAGCACCGCCAGCGAAAGTCCGATGGTGAACTGCACCGCCACGCCGGCCAGGACGTAGAACATCGTGACCACCAGCGTGCCCGGAAAGCCGCCTTGGTTGATCACCAGCAGGCAAAGAAGCAAAAGGCCGGTGAGCACCACGGCCGTGACGACCCGCCCGATGAAGCCGAAGATCCAGAACCGTCCCGAGGTGGCAAAACGGTAGAGCCAGTGAGCGAAGAAGCCGACGACGAGGGCCATCAGCCCCCACTCCCAGAATGTCAGCTGACCGAACGTCCCGAGCAGGTGGTACTGCTCCGAGCCGAGGACGAGTTTCTTGAAATTGCGGAGCCCGACGAAGCGGAGATCGTAGCCCCCCTTCACCAGCCGGAATCTGGAGAGCGACAAATAGAGGGACATCAGAAGGGGAAAGATCGAGAAAGCGAGGATCATGAGGACCGCCGGCAGGATCAGAACGTTCTGCGCGTTCCGATCCACCCAGAGGCTCATGCCCGACGAGCGGCCCTTCGGCCGTCTGATCTCTCGCCCGCCGGCCACGCCCGCTGGCGGTCCCATTGAACGATCCGACATCGACCGCCCCTAACAGAAACAAAATACAATTGAGAAGCCGACAACCAGGCGGAGAGGCGGAGATCGCCCCCTCTCTCCACCTCCCCGGACCGCCCGGATGTCAGCTTCATCAAGCTCGGTTTATTGGCCGAGGGTCCCCTTGTAGATTTCCAGTTGCTCCTCAAGCCCGAGCTCGTCGTTGAGCTCGTTCCACCCCTCCTCGATCGCCTTCATGGCCTGCTCTTTGTCGATCTCGCCGGCCAACAGCCGGGCGATGGCCGTATCCAGAACCACCTGCTGGTAGGACTGGTTCTTAGGGATGCGCAGGTCCAGCATCATGTTTGGGCTGTTGAGGCTGTCCCGGATGGCGCCCAGATAGTTCTCGGCCGCCGCCTTGCTCATGCCCGCCTTGACCCAGGTGTCCAGTTGCTCGAACTGCGACAGCCTGTACGGGTTGAAGCCGGTCTTGCCGATGGTCACGTCGACATTGGCTTGGGCCGGCTGGCTCATATAGGAGAAGAAGGCGTAGGCAGCGTCCTTCACCTTGTCGGCGGCGGCCGCGTTGATGCCGCCCGACCAACCGCCGAAGGCCGCGAAGGGCGCCCGGTTGACGCCGTTAACGGCATGTGGGCAGATGTCGGCCGTGCAGTCCACAAGCTTTCCGCTTTCGCGGTCAAGCACACTGCGCGACCCGGGCAGCATGATGGCTCCGACCTTGTCGATGACCTTGGACGTCACCGGGTCGATGGCGAGCGTGCCAATATCCCCCCAGTCGACCGTCAGCGCGCAGCGGCCCGAGACAAACAGCGACCGCGTATCGCCGACATCGAGGTTGAGTTCGTCCGGCGGGCCGTATTTGGTTGTCTCCGTGTAGACGTCGAGCGCCGCTCCGAAGGCCTCGTTGTTAACGAGCGGCTTCATGTCTCGGGTGTCGAAGAACGCCCCTTGTTTGGTTCCCTTTGATTGCAGGAAACCGCCGGCGATCGACAGGATCGCCCAATAGGCCTGGGCGTTTCTTTTCTTCGAGATGCAGGACCCGTAATCGGGGTTCCCGTCGCCGTTCATGTCCTTGCCGTGAAGCGCCTTGGCGATCGCGATGTAATCTTCCCAGGTCTCCGGCGGATTCAGGTTGTTCTCGGCCAGGATATCGGGCCGGTAGTACGCCATCTGGAAATCGCCATCCAGCGTGATCAGGTAGGTCCGGCCGCCGTATTTCTGCGAGAAGTCCCGGAAGAAGCCGGCGATGTCGTCCATCTTGATATTGGGATCGGCGGCGACGCGGTCCGTCAGATCCTCAAGATAGCCCGGCTCAACATAGTCGACCATCCATTGCGGTGCCAATACGGCGGCGTCGATGCTGTTGGTGCCGGTAGCAAAGTCCGTTAGGAGCTTCGTGTAGAGATCCGAGAACGGCACCGTGATCACATTGATCTGGGCCCCCGTCAGCTCCTTGAAGTCGGGTGCGCGCCGTTGCAGGGGTTCGGCGATCTGCGGACCCGTGAAGGTCATGATGTTGACCGTCACGCCCTCGAACTCCTTGGCCGCCACGCCCGGCGACGCGACCATGATCAGGGCTCCGAGGCCGAACAGGCCCGCGGATAAGGTCTTCCCACACGTTTTCATCTCAACACCTCCCAGCGCTGTGCCTCCTGAATGTGAGAATGGGGGGCGCCGTCGATATAGTTCCGATCGTTGCGTCCCGCGGTAATACCTCCCTATATTCGCACGTCGCCGGCCAGGTGAACGCGCATGTTCTGCGTCAGCGCCATGCAGACGAAGGCGCGCACCACCTCGGTCAGCTGAGTCTCCGGCACATAGGCGACCGTCACATGATTGCTCTGATGGCCGGCCATCAGGTCGTCGCGCCCCATGCCGTCGAGCGCCACGTTCATCAACGGCCATTGGCTGGTGGTCGAGTCGAGCCGGCGCCGGAACTCCGCCTCGGGCAGTTCGTAAGCCTTGCCGGTCCCGATATGCATATGCACGTCTAGCCCCTCGTAATGGGCCCGCGCCCAGACGAAGGTCCCCGCCTTGCACTGGCCACCGATCGTCGAACCGCCCTTGGCGAAGTACATGGGCGCTTGACGGTAGCCGATGGCGCCCGCGATCCCGCCGACCAGATGCTCGAAGGGGACACTGCCGGAGATCTCGAAATCCCAATAGAACTGGCCCTCGAATTCACTCCCCCAGCGGATGTCATGGAGCGTCGTCTCCGACGGCAGCCCCAGCGTGTCGAGCAGCCGGAACAACATGGTCTGCGGGATGCCCGTTCCCATGTCGACCTCGTTGATGCAGGGGATCGGCTTCCCCGGCCGGATGACCGCGCCGTCGTCCCCGGGAATGGGGAAGCGTGCGGTGCTGCCGATGGCGCCCTCGGCGAAATCCGAGGCCGGGCACACGTCCTTGAGCCCCTGCTGGTACTGCACGCCGACACTGGCCAGGCCGAAGCGTTCAGCGAACCGGGCCATGGCGATCATCATCGCGCATTGCTCCAGCACCTGGTCGCGGGTGAGCTCCGTGGCCGGATCCTGGCCCCACTTGAAGCGCATGCCGCGCTCCTCGTACCAAGTGAGGCAGGCCTCGCGCAGGCCCTGCGGCACGAGGCTCATCTCGTGGACCAGGGCCGACTGCGACAGCGCCTCGATCGGCAGGCCGATGTCGCACAGCGCCTTCTGCGGAAACACGCCGTTGATCATGCCCATGCAGAAGCTGTCGAACAGGCCCATGATCTCCTTGTTGCGCAGGATCCAGTTGCCGAGATGACGCCCGATCCGCCCACCCGTCGTCTCGAACAGCGTCGTCTCTGCCGGAAGCTCCCTCAGATAGGAGGTGTCTTGGACCACCGTACCGGTGTTGAACCAGGTCTTCAGGCCTTCAAGGAAGAACCGGTCGTCGAAATTCTCCGACCACAGGCGGGAATAGCTGCGCCCCAACGAGGTCAGCGTGCCGGCCAGGTTGAGCATGCCGACCAGCCCCGGCCAGGTGCCGTCGAAGTTAGCGAGTAGTAGAATAGGTCCCTTGTGATGCACGAGGCTCGGCGCGACGTGATGGGAATACTGCCACGCGGTCAGCAAGACGATGATCGGCGCCTCGGGATCGATCCGCGCGAACACGTCGCTGCCCTCGCGCTGGCTGCCGATGAAGCCGTGCCCCAGATCGCCCTTCACCGGATGGGCGCGGCGGACCTTACGGCCGAAGCACGCGCGCAGGACCTCGTCGAGCTTCTTCTCATAGCTCTCCTGCACGGCCCAGCAGTTGACATTCGCGCTTTCTCTGAGGTCGCCATTGGTCGCGACGAAGACCTCTCCCGCCTCCGGTTCAACGGTCTCGGGCGAAGCGGGAAGCACGGCGTTTGGGAAGAGGGACTCCAGGCCTTCAATCTGCATCGACATGTTCACCTCGGCTTCCGGTTCCTTCGCCTCTCTTCCATGACACTCGAGCGATGTTCAAAAGACCATGGCGAACCGCGTCCGCCATGCGCGAACGTCGCTCTGCTGGGTCTTCGCGAAAATGAAAAATGGCCTCGACGCCCTGTCGACGTCGGTCGAGAAGAAACGCGTCATCAGCCTCGCCCGTATAAAATTTTGCTTCTCGGTGGCCGTGCTCCTGCCCCGGTTGGGCATCGAGCCGCAGCAAAACGATTGTGTCAAAATAGCCCTCCAGACGTCAAGCTAAAACGTATTAGTTTTGCCTGCTCGGAGGGGACGGCCGTCCCCCACCGCCGCCGATCTCACCGGGGGAATACGGGTGGAGGAATGATGCGGTACGGAACGTGGAAGACGCGGCGCTCCGCGTCAGTCGTGCCACCGGCGTAGATCTCATAGGCCGTCTGCATCATCCGGTCGGCATCCTGCATGACGCTGAGCACGTTCAGGTTCAGTAGACCCATGATCGGGTGATAGTCGAAGACCCCATAGCGAACGGCCCGGCATGCCTCCGCGTTTTCCGGGAAATACCGGATCAGCCCTTCCATGATGTTAAGGGAATTGATAAAGATTCCAGAAATATCGGTCTTCTTCTTGAACAGTTGCGCGAACGCCTCGCTGGCCGCCTGCGGGTCGAACGGGGTGGGCACGAACTGGTCGCTCGCAAACGCCCTCCCCTCTTCTTCCAGCGCTTTCACGAATCCCTGGAGTCGCTGCTGCGTTACCGAGTGCGTCTCCATGCCGCCGATGTAGTAGACCCGCCCCGCACACTGGGCTTCATTTATCGATTTCAGCAGGCGCTCGGTCAGGTCCCGCGCCGCCGTGAAGTTGTCAGTGGTCACCGTGCATTTGTCGCCCTCCGGGGAATCAATCACGATCTGCTCGATTCCTGCGTTCGAGCAGATCTCGCTGACTTCTGACAAAGCCGTCGGATTTGCCGTGAACACGCAGTCAGCGTTTTGCGACACGAAGTACTCGACCGCGTTCAACTCCTCCTCCGGGTCGTGATGGGTGACCGTGATCAGTGCAAACTTGTCATTGTCCCGCGCCAGCTTTTCGAAGGTCTCTGCCATGCTGCTGAAAAAACGGTTGGTCAGCGCCGGCACCATCAGCCCCAGGATGTTGGAGGTCTTGTTCCTGAGGTTCCGGGCGTGGAGATTTGGCCGGTAATTGTGCTTCTCTGCGGCCTCGAGGATTCTCAGCTTGGTTTTCTCGGCGATGTTGAACTCCTCCGCCCGGCCATTGAGGACCATGCTGACGGTGGTGACGGAAAACCCCGTGATCCGGGATATCTCCTTGAGGGAAGTTCTTTTCATCGCCTTCTCAGGAATCCTGGTCGCGTTCCCCCGATCCGGTCCGCCGTCGGCCGCTTTCGGTCAAAGGGCCTTCGGCCGTTCAGCCCCGTCGGATCGGGGCCAAGGGATCGGTTTCCATGTCCTGCTTGCCGTAGCCTTTGAACCTCTCCAGGACCACCGCCATCTCTTCGTCGTCCAGGATGCACGGCTGTCCGACTTGTCGGGCGATGACGTACTGCTTGCAAAGCGTCTCGATCTCGACGGCGAGCGCCAAGACGGCATCCAGCGTCTCGGCGAAGCAAATGAATCCGTGATTGGCAAGCAGACAGGCCCGCCGGTCCTCGAGCGCCTTGAGCATGTTTTCAGACAGCTCGGGCGTTCCATAGGTGGCGTACTCGGCGCACCGAAGGGACGAACCGCCGGTCACCCCGATCATGTAGTGGAACGCGGGAATCTCCCGTCGCAGGCAAGACAGCGACGTGGCGTGGTTCGCATGCACGTGGATGATCCCGCCGGCCTCTGGACGCGTGCGGAAGATGTCCATATGCATGCGCCATTCGGTCGAGGGCTTCCACTCACCGAAATAGCCACCTTCTAGATCCATTTCTACGACCTGCTCGGGCTGAAGCGTGTCGTAGGCAACGCCGCTCGGCGAAATCAGAAAACCGTTCTCGATCCGCGCGCTCACATTCCCGGAAGTTCCCTGATTGATCCCGAGTTCGTTCATGCGGCGGTAGGTGGCGACGACGGCTTTACGAAGAGCCAAGTTTCGAGCCTTTGGCATGGGGAGCGGCGTCCTCGATCTGGACAGACAAAAACGTTTTAGTATTCTTAGCGCAGGCGTCCGTGGATTTAAAAGGAAAATCCAGAGCACTATCCGACCCTATGGACATAGCGCTCTGGGGAGGGAACGAGATGACCAACGCCCTGGCCGTCGTCGATCTGGGAGCCACGCACTCGAAGGTTGCCGTATTCTCGGAGGCCGGCGATCTTCTCCGCGTCGACCGCACCGAGACACCGATGCGCGACGCCCCACCCTACCATCACCCCAGCCTTGAGATTCTGGAACGCCGGATCGTCGAGACGCTCTCCAAGGCCGCCCGCCCCCACGACATCGTCGCGATCATTCCCAGCCACTACGGGTCCTCGGCGGCGCTTCTCGCCGAGGATGGGCTGGCGCTGCCGATGATGAACTACGAGCAGCCGATCCCCGACGAGGTGATCGAGGACTATCGGCGGGTAATGCCGCCCTATGACGAGATCTACACGCCGCTGCATCCCAATGCCCTTTCGCTGGGCGCGCAGATCTTCTGGCAGGAGCGGGCTTGGCCCGACGCCTTTGCGCGCGTCCGCCACATCCTGCTCGGACCCCAGTACTGGGCCTGGCGTCTTTCCGGTGTTCTCGCGACCGAGGCCACGGCTCTCGGCTCCCAGTCCCATCTCTGGGCGCCCCGCGAGGGCGGGCTGTCCTCCCTGGTCCATGCCCGCAGCTGGGAGCATCTCTTTCCGCCACTGCGCAAGGCCTATGATCGCCTGGGACCCGTGCGTCCCGAGCTTGCCGCCCAGACCGGACTTTCTCCGGACTGCGTCGTCCTTACCGGCGCTCACGATTCCAACGCAAACTTCGCACGGTTTCTCGCCGCCGGCCTGGACGATTTCACATTGCTGTCGACAGGCACGTGGATCATCACGTTCAATGCCGCCTGCCCTTTGGACGCCCTCGATCCCGAGCGGGACATGGTGACCAACTCCGATGTCGAGGGGCGGCCGGTGCCCTGTGCACGCTTCATGGGCGGTAGAGAGTTCGCCGCGGTTCTGGATGGCGCGGATCCCGACGCGGGATCGCTAGACGATGTGTCCCGCGTGATCGAACGGGGAACCCTTGCCCTGCCCTCCTTCGCCGAGGCCGGCGGGCCGATGCCGGGGACCGGCGGGCGGGGGCGCATCGTCGAGCCGGAGCCGGCAACGGAGGCGGCGCGGGCCGCCCTGGCCACCCTCTACACGGCTCTGATGGTCTGCGAGTCGCTGGATGGGCTCCGCTCCGCCAATCAGATCATCGTCGACGGCCCCTTCGCATCCAATGCGCTGTTTCTGAGCGTGCTCGCCGGGCTGCGGCCGGGGCAGCCGGTTCGAATAGCATCGGGCGAAGAGGGAACCGCCACGGGCGCCGCGCTGCTGTGGCAATGGACGGAACGGACGGAGCCGGCTCGGCTTGCCCTCGGGGAGGTCGCGAAACCCAACATTGCCGGCCTCCATGTCTATCAAGAGCATTGGCGCCGCGCGGCAAGATCGGCCCCAACGTGAGTGGACGGCGTCGGCTCTTGCCCTGCCCCCGGGGCTCGTGCGATAGGACAGACGGGATGAACGCTGAAATGCGTTCGACCGAACCGGATCGAGATCGGCCGCCGCCAAGCGGCCGCGCGAGGATGGCTTGAGATGATCGTATCCTGCGGTGAAGCCTTGATCGACTTCGTGCCTATGACGGGGGCGGACGGCAAGAGCGGATATCTCCCCTGTCCGGGCGGCTCCCCCTACAACGCGGCGATCGGCCTCGCGCGCCTGGGAGTTCCGACCGCTTTCCTTGGCCGGATCTCCACCGATTTCTTCGGCGACCTCTTGATCGCGACGCTCAAGGAAAACGACGTCCACACCGATCTTGTCTGCCGGGCTCCTGATCCGAGCACGCTCGCCTTCGTCAGCCATTCGTCGGCGGGCGAACCGCAATACGCCTTCTACGCCTCCGGCGCAGCGGATCGCAGCATGACCGGGGCCGACCTGCCGACCGAGCTGCCGCAGGCTGTCGAGCTCCTGCATTTCGGCTCCATTTCCCTCGTTCTAGAGCCGATGGTGACGACCCTGGAAAGCCTCATGAGGCGGGAGGCGGGACGCCGCCTCCTGAGCCTCGACCCGAATGTGCGGCCGAACCTCATTTCCGATCGGCAGGGCTATTTGCGCCGGCTTGAGAGTTGGATCGCGCTGATGGATCTGATCAAAGTCAGTCAGGCCGACCTCGACTGGCTCTATCCCGATCAGCCTCCTGAGAAAGCCGCCCAAGCGTGGCGCGCCCTCGGCCCGAAGCTCGTTGTCGTGACTTTGGGGTCGCGCGGTGCGCTGGCCCTTGGCGCCGCCGGCGAGGCTACCGTTTCAGCCGCCCCTGCAAAAGTCGTGGACACGGTAGGCGCGGGCGATAGCTTTCTCTCGGCGTTTCTCGCCTGGCTCCGTGAAGACGTCGGACTGAACGCCGACGGCCTGGTGACCATAAAACCGGATCGGCTCGCTCGCGGACTCTCCTTCGCCTGCCGCGCGGCGGCACTGACCTGTTCCCGCCCCGGCGCCCATCCGCCCTCACGGCGAGAGCTCGACAAATAGTGTCTAACCGCAGCCGGCGCTGTAGGATCTCCCGAGTCCTCGAAAAGACTTCGCGAAAGCGTTGGAATCTCTCTTTTATATGAACCAGACATGCTCTCGGCTTTGGTGACGAATTAATCATTTTAGCCACAGCATGATGCTTGCGAGTTTGACGAAGCCGAGGAAGTTTGCCGCGAGCTTGTCGTATCTGGTTGCGATGCGTCTCCATTGCTTGAGTTTTGCGAAGAAGCTTTCGATGCCCCAGCGCTGCTTGTAGGCGGTGGTGTCGTAGGCATGTTGATGTTTGCGATGACGGCGAGGCGGAATGACCGGCTCGCCGTTCTGTTCAAGTATCAGGTCGTAGAGCCGGTCGGCATCATAGGCACGATCGGCAATAACCTGTTCGGCGTTCAAGCCGTCGATCAGATCACAGGCCGGAGCCATGTCGTTCTGCTGACCGGGACCGAGTTTGAAACGGACCGGCAAACCAAGCGCATCGACTACGGCGTGGAACTTGGTTCCGAAGCCGCCACGCGAGCGCCCGAGAGCCTGGGTTTGCGCTCCCCCCTTTTTCGGCGCGCTCCGGCGGCCTGAGCGTTGGCGCGGATCACGGTCGCGTCGATCATCAGCCATTCGAGATCGGGCTCGGTGGCCACAGCCTCGAAAATCCGATCAAACACACCGTGCTCAATCCAACGGTAATAACGCCGCTTCACTGTCTGATAGGGGCCAAACCGCTCCGGCAGGTCACGCCACCGCGCTCCCGAACGCGCCATCCAAAGGACCGCGTCGAAAAACCGCCGACCGTCGCTGCGGGGACCCCGCTTGCCTTTCCGACCTCCAGGCACAAACGGCTCAAGCCGAGCCCATTGATCATCCCTCAGAACTTCACCTTCCAAGACCAATCCTCCAAAAATCAGTCTTGAATCACAAAAACACACAGGGACAATCCTAAATTGTCACAACAGCATAGAGCCTTCCTCAACACTGACAATTGGTCACGCCTGAACCGCAGAGGCGAACGAGCCCTGGGTCTGCGCCGAGGGAACAAGCAGCCACTTGCGCGACCGAAACTCAAGGCTGGCCCCATTCTGAGGCTCTGCCACTTGACGCTGACATCTGACTATTGACATATCTCACAGGCTTCTGATTAAGTTGTCATGTCAGACGGAGTGATCTTGGGCCGATTTTCTGTCGGATCAGTCCAAGGTTTGGAGGTATGTTTTGATAATAAAAAAAGAAAAGCGCGATATCTGGTGCTCAATCGGAACAAGCCATCAGCCGAACGGCCTCGGCCCACATCTAAGTTGTCTGGCAAGAAAATCGGCAACGGCCCGCGCATTCGGGGCGCACGGCAGGTGCGGGCTGACTGGAGTTTACGGTGCGCAGCAGAGCCCGAAGTGAAGGGAGGGACCTATATGCTAGACAAATTGATCAGATGTGCCGCGTCGACCGTCGCCACGGCCACGGTTGCGGGCATGCTCGCCTCCGCACCCGTTCCGGCAAAAGCGGGGGATGTCACCGTCACCTACGCTGACTGGCAGTTGGCCCAAGACATCTGGGGGCGGTCGCTTCGCGAGGCGATGGCGGAGTTCGAGAAGCAGAACCCGGGAATCAAGGTCACGACCGACCCGACGGCATTGAGCCATCGGGACGTCAAATTCACGACGGCGATCCGGGGCGGTGCCGGGCCGGACGTGTTCGCGCTCGATGTCAATCCGGTCAAGCAGTACATCACCAACGGCTGGGTCAAGGACCTCACCCCGTTCATCGAGGCCGAGGGCGGCGAGGCCTTCCTTAAGGACTTCTACCCCAACACGCTTCAACCCGTTTCTGAGGACGGGAAGTTCTATGGCATTCCGAAGAACGTCGTCGCCATGGTCCTCATCTACAATGAAGCGATGTTCCGCGACGCCGGTATCGACAAGGCACCCGAGACCTGGGCCGAGTACCGTGAGGCGGCGAAGAAGCTTACGAAGGCTACTAAATCGGGCGGTCCCGTCGACCAGTGGGGCGCCACGCTCGTGCTCGCCAAGGCCTGCTTCGACCTGCGTTTCTCGGTCGTGCTGCGTGGCTTCGGTGGCGACTTCCTCAACGCGGACTGGGACGAGTCCCGCCTGGGTGAGCCCGCCGCGAAGGAAGCCTTCGACTTTGTGACCGACATGATCCTCGAGGACAAGACGATGCCTCCGGGGATCGCGCAGGTGGACTGCAACGGCGCCCGCCGCCTCCTCGCGAACGGCAAGGTAGCGATGATTTTCGGCACGATGTGGACACTGCCCGAGGTCAACGGCATGAACCCGGACCTCAAGGCCTGGGATGTGCTGAAGATGGCGCATGTTCCGCAGAAGACGGTGGATGACAAGAGCATCCGCTCGACGCTCTACCAGAAAACCCTGTTCATGAACCCCAATACGAAGAACCCCGAAGCGGCGTGGAAGCTGATCAAGTTTCTCAGCGAGCCTAAGCAAATGCAGAGGTGGTTCGACGACAACAACATGCTGTCGGCACGCCGCAGCGTGAACGAGACCTACGACCCGATCACGTCGAGCCCCTTCGCGGCGACCGTGACCAAAGAAATCGAGCGGGCAGCGTTCCTGCCGCTGATTCCCAAATGGCCGGAGATGCTCGAGGCGTTCCGCCAAAACCTCCAGTCCGCGGTGGCCAAGCAGAAGTCACCCGAAGAGGCGTTGGCTGACGCGCACAAGCAGTACCAAGCCATACTCGCCCGACCGTAGGCGATACCGGGTGGGGCGGCCGGCTCGCGCCGCCCCATCCCTCACCCTTTCAACTCCGCGATAGGTCCGGACTCGCCAGATGCGCGACTACTACAAGGGCTATCTGTTTATTCTGCCGGCATTCCTGTTGCTGCTCATTATCCTCGGGTTCCCTGCGGTAGCGGCGTTCCTGCAGAGCTTCAACCTGATGTGGGTGGCGACGCCAAGCTTCACGCTCGGCTCCTACAAGGCGCTGGCCTCCGATCCCGAGTTCCTGACCTCGCTTATGAACACCGTGATCTTCGTGACGGTGGTCGTTTCCAGCCACTTGGTTATCGGCCTGGGCGTGGCTTTGCTCCTCAACATGGATCTGCGCTTCAAATGGTTGTGGCGGGTCGTGGCGATCCTGCCCTGGACGATGCCGGACGTGATCGGCGGCCTCGTGTGGCGCTTCATGTTCGATACGCTGCCGGGAATCGTGAACTCGGTTCTGCTTCGCACCGGCATCTCAGCTGAACCGATCGATTGGCTGGGCAACCCGACCCTCGCATTCTTGTCGGTGATGCTGGCCGAGAGCTGGCGCGGTTATGCCTATCCGATGCTGATTCTGCTGGCCGGTCTCCAGGCGATCCCGCGCCAGCAGTACGAGGCGGCGGAACTCGACGGCTGTTCCGCTTGGCAGAAGTTCATCTATGTGACGCTTCCAAACCTGAAGCACATGATCATCATCGCCCTGGTGCTCGACGTCATTTGGGAGAGCCGCCTGTTCGGCATGGTCTACAGCATGACTGGCGGCGGCCCCGGGTACTCGACCCAGATTCTGACGCTGCTCAGCTACAAGCAGTATTTCCAGTTCTTCAATGTCTCTTACGGAGCGTCGATGGCGGTTGTGCTCGCCACCGTCCTCTTCTTCATCAGCCTGCCCTATCTGCGCATGAGCATGCGCCAGCAGCTTTAGGAGATCGCATCGATGCGCAAAAGCAAGCAGGTCTGGATCTTCATCTACGCGGCGCTGGGGGTGATGTTCGTCTACAACCTTCTGCCGTTCTTTTGGATGGTGATCTCGTCCTTCAAGACGGAACTGGAGGTGATTTCCTACCCGGCCACACTGCTCCCCAACGAGTTCACGACTGGGGCGTACGAGAAGATCTGGCTGCAGGAGGGCTTCCTCCTCTACTTCAAGAACAGCCTCATCGTCTCGCTTTCGACAGCGGCGCTGTCCTCGTTGGTGGGAATCTTTGCCGGCTACGGGTTCTCACGTTTTCGGTTCCCGGGCCGGCTCACGCTGATGACCGCGTTCCTGGCAACGCAGATGATTCCCGGCGTTCTGCTGGTCGGGCCCTATTTCAAGATGCTGACCATCGCCGGCCTCTACAACACGCTGTTCGGCCTCATTCTCGCGCAGACCTCCATCACCCTGCCGTTCAGCGTGTGGATGATGAAGGGATACATGGACACGGTGCCGATCGAAATCGACCAGGCGGCCGAAGTGGACGGGGCGTCACGCCTTCAGACCATGTTCCTGTGCATTGTGCCGCTGGTTCTGCCTGGTTTGGTCGCCACCACGATCTTCGCCTTCCTGTTGTCCTGGGGCGATCTGTTGTGGGCGCTCTGCCTGATCAGCGAACAGTCGAAGCAGACCATCACTCTGGGGATCACCCAGCTCGTGGGCCAGTTCCGCGTCCAATGGTCGGAGATCATGGCCGCGACCGTCATCGCCAGCATCATACCGGCTACGCTCTACCTGATCTTGCAGCGCTATCTGGTTCAGGGCTTCGCCGAAGCCGCGGTGAAGGAATGAGAAAAGGAGGCCATGGATGATCTATCGTACCGCCCCGCGCCTCGGCGTGCAGATCTCGCTGTTTTCGATGGGCGGCCACGAGTACCTGCCGGATGGCCGGTCGCGCGGGTT
This sequence comes from Rhodospirillales bacterium, assembly GCA_028281785.1. GTDB lineage: Bacteria > Pseudomonadota > Alphaproteobacteria > Rhodospirillales > Shumkoniaceae > JANQJG01. The sequence goes on along the minus strand of JANQJG010000032.1, from coordinate 4,167 downwards.
CAACGAGGACTTCGAGAAGGCGACCCAGGATGTGGGCCACATCTTCAACGGTTTCGGCGGCGAACGGCGTCTCAAGGTTCTGAGCATCGCCTACGACCATGGCGTTAACTTTTTCGATGTTACCCAGGACAGCGAGAAGGAGGCGCTCGGGAGGAATATCAAGGAGACGCCGCCGCCCTATGAGATTTACGTCCAGACCCGGCCCGAGGGGCTTTGCTATTCCTATGACGAATTCAATCGTGGGCTTGCCGACTATGCGCGTCTGAAGCCCGAAGTCGAGCGGTCCCTCAAACTTCTGCAGCGCGATCAGATCGAGTTCCTCAATATCGGCATCCTGCGCTGGGCGCTGGAGAACGATCCCGACTATCTCGAAAAGCTTGCCGACAACATTTCGCGCCTGAAGGCCGAGGGCCTGATCCGATGGGCCTGTGCCGACACCTTCTCGGGCGAGGCGACGTTCCTGAGCATGATCGAAACCGGGGCCTTCGACGCAGTGAACCTGAACTTCAATTTCGGCGATTGGGGCGCCCGGCGGAAGGTCATTCCCGCCGCCCAGGCCGCTGGCATGGGGATCTTCGTGCGCGAGGCCTTCATGAAGGGGCCTTTGTTCAAAATGGGTGCCGAGGCCGGCATCACCGACCGAAGGGCGCTCGCGGTCGCCGCCCTGCGCTGGTGCCTGTCGCATCCCGAGGTCACCTCACTCACCATCGGTACCGGCAATCCTGACCATTTGGCCTCCAATCTGGAGGTGGTTGAGACCGTCGATCTCACCGACGGGGACCGCGCAATGATCGATCAGATCAAGACCGGCTCAACGACCTTCCAGGAATTCGAGGCCGAGCATACGAAGGGATACTTCGGATCATGAGCGCGCGTTTGGCCATTGCGGTTGGGGCTTTGACGGCCGCTTTGCTGGCCGCAGTACCAGCCACAGCGCTGGACGTCACCGGGATGTCCGCGTTGTGGCACGGTTCCTCCTTGACCCGGCTACCTGCCCAGCAAGCGCGGGCCCCGGGCCCGGCCGAACGTCTGGGCAATCTGGCCTATGACGGGCATTTCATCCGCCTCGGTTACCCGCCGGAATGGCCTTTCCTGCTGCCCTTGCAGGCGCCTGATCCACATGTCGCGCGGATCGAGGGAGATCGCGTGCTGTTCGTTTCCTCAGGCGCCGAAGTTCATCTCTCGAAGGATGTGTATCCCGACGTCGCGACCCCCGCGGCGACTTTCCTGCTGTCGGCGCCGAGGGGTGACCGCGTCCTTATCGTCCAGCCCTATTACATGTTCCGCGACAAGGCGACGCGTTACGTAGTGAGCGTCCACGATACCGACGGCGTTGCCGGCCCGTCCTTCAACAGCCTGCCGACGCATGCGCTGGCCGGTGATCCCGGCATTCTGGTGGCGCCGGAACGGGCGGGCTGTTGCGAGAACATGACCTGGAGCATCCGCTTCTACGATCTGCAAAGCGGAAGCATGACCACCTTCGATTGCCCGCCCGGGCGGTGCGGAGACCTCGTGCTCGCGCGGCATGCGGGGACCGGCGATCTGATCCTCGGCGTCGAGCAGCTCGAGACCCGGCTCGGACAGGGTGTGATCGTGGAGACGCGCCTCGCCGTGGTCTCGCCCGGCGGTCGGGAGATCGTGGGCGGGCGCCTGGTCTTCGCGGCGCGGGACAACCAGTTCGGTATGACCGGGCCGGACATCCCCTGCGCCAACCGCACCCTGGTCGCGGTTCGCTCCCCCTACGCGCTCAGCAACCTCGTATCGGCCGAACCCGCGGCAGGCGGAGCTTGGGTGTTCCGTTTCGCAACGCCGTCGGGAGAAGAGGCCTGGTCGGCCGCTGCTCCGATGGCCAGCGAACGGCCGGTCGTGCGCTTTCCGTCCACTCCGTGATTTCTTTGTAGAGGCCTGACCATGGCGACAGTCGATGTCCGCAACGTCCGCAAGTCCTTCGGTGACCATGAGGTCATCCACGGCATATCCGCCTTCATCGAAGACCGCGAGTTCGTCATCCTGGTAGGGCCGTCGGGCTGCGGCAAGTCTACGCTGTTGCGCATGATCGCGGGGTTGGAGGACATCACCGCCGGCGAGATCGCGATCGGCGGACGCGTCGTCAACGATGTACGCGCCAAGGAACGGGACATCGCGATGGTGTTCCAGAACTATGCGCTCTACCCGCATATGACTGTCTACCGTAACATGGCCTTCAGCCTGCGGCTAAAGGGCATGGACCGGGACGAGATCGATCGCCGCGTCAAGCGAGCCGCGGAGATCCTCAACCTTTCCGACCTTCTGCAGCGGCAGCCGCGACAGCTCTCGGGCGGCCAACGCCAGCGGGTGGCGATGGGCCGGGCCATCGTGCGCAATCCCCAGGTGTTTCTCTTCGACGAACCCTTGTCCAACCTGGACGCCAAACTGCGCGTGCAGATGCGGAGTGAGATCAAGGACCTCCATCAGCGCCTGGGCGCGACCACCGTTTATGTCACCCATGATCAGCTCGAAGCGATGACGATGGCCGACCGTATCGTGGTGATGAGCGAAGGCTATGTGGAGCAGATGGGGTCGCCGCTGGAGCTCTATGACCAGCCGGTGAACACTTTCGTGGCCGGATTCCTGGGCTCCCCGGCAATGAATTTTTTCGAAGGAAGGATCGGGCGCGAGGACGCCAGAGCCTGGGTCGACACGGCGGACGGAACCAGCCTTCCGTTGCCGGCGAGCGCGCCCGGCAACGAGGGTCAAACAGTGATATACGGCGTCCGGCCGGAGCATATTGGTCTCTCGGGCGAGACCCTGGCGATGGAGGCCGGCGTTGTGGTCATGGAGACCACGGGTTCCGCGACCCAACTGTTGGCGGATGTTGCCGGAACGCGCGTCGTTGCCGCCTTCAACGGTCGTCATGTATTTCGTCCCGGTGAGCGGGTCAGCCTCCACCCGGAACTTGAACATGTTCATCTGTTTGACGCCGAAACCCGCCAGCGACTATAGGTCGATCTAGAGCATGTTTTGTTCATATGGATTCATTCTGACAGAGCGGTTTCGGGCTGCGAGCTGCCCTGGGTCGATCCCGGCGACTTCTTGCTCGGCGACAATGACGGTGTGGTCGTGGTGCGGCTTGAACTCACCCTTGACACCCTCGAGCGGGCGGAAGTACGTGCGCGTCTGGAATCCAGGACCTTGAAGACGTTGCGCGCGGTGTCAGTCCCCTCACCGTGCAGGAACGGATCGGTCGCTTCTAATGCCGGACATCTTTCCGGGCTATGAAGAGGTAACGTATCGTCCGACAGTAATGACCATGGTATGGAACGCCGTGGTGGCCGAAGAGGTAGAAGGTGGCGCGGGTAAAACGGGGAGAAGAGGTCTACGAGCGGATCCGCGGACGGATCCTCGACAGCACCTATGCGCAAAACAGCAGGCTGCCGTCGGAGCCGCGCCTGTGCGAGGAGTTCGGTGTATCCCGTCCGGTAATCCGCGAAGCTCTGGCCCGTCTGCGGGTGGAGGGGCTGATCTTATCCCGGCAGGGTGCAGGAACGTTTGTGCGGGCGGCGTCGATGTCGGGCGAAGACCGCCTTGCGCCCGTCCGCAACCTGAGCGACATCCGCCAGTGCTTTGACTTTCGTGTCGCGCTGGAGGGTGAAGCCGCCTTTCACGCCGCGCAGAACCGCGACGACAGCGATCTCGCAGCGATCCGCGAAGCCTTTGATGCCTTCGCCAACGCGCGCGGACGTGGTGAGCCGTCCGACGATCTCGATTTCGCATTCCATGTCGCCATTGCCGAGGCGACACACATCTATTTCTTCGCCTCGGTGATCGCGTCAATGCGTCCGCACATCATGGTCGGTATGGAGCTGGCAGAAGAGCTGTCGGGCATCGGTTCCACCGAACGCATGCGGCACGTGCTGGCGGAGCACGAAGAGATCTTCGAGGCCATACGGGAGATGCGGGCGAACGACGCCCGGCTCGCGATGCGCTGTCATATCGACGCCTCCCGCCACCGCCTTTTCGAGGGGGAAGCCCCTGGACCTAAGAAAAAACTAAAGGAAAGTGTGGGGACGGAGACGAGTCCGACGCAGCGCTAGAGCAGGTGCTGACCCTCGAAGACACGCTGACGCGAAGCGTCGATGTGATACCGCATCGCGGAGCGCGCGGCATCGGGATCGCTCGCCGCCACCG
>JANQJG010000031.1 GCA_028281785.1 Rhodospirillales bacterium | reverse complement strand
GCCCATGCCCGTTCGAACGTGGTTGATCAGGCTGCGCAAGGTCGTCTCGAAGAAACGGTTATGCGCCCCCGCAACCACTGCCAAGTGAAAGGCGAAGTCGGCGTCCACACTCGGCTTGCTCTCCTCGAAAAGCCGTTCGAGAGCCGCCGCAGCCCCAACAATGGCGGCCGATGTGGCTGGCTGAATCCTCTGTCCTATGGCCCGACCGAGTGCGGACGGTTGACGGCAAGGCAAGACTCACAGCGGCCCAGATCTCTGCGGAGCGTTGATCAGACGGCCCAGGGCTCAATGTCCGTTTTCAAACGGACATTCGGGCCAACAGCATCAGGCGGTACAAAGAGGGGACGAGGGCCAGAGACGCGACCGTCCCGGCCAAGAGTCCGCCGATCACCACAAGATTGAAGGAAACCCAGAGCGGATCGCCTGATAGAAGAAGCGGCATCAATCCGAGGATGGTTGTGGCCTGGGTGACGATGATGGGGCGAAGCCGCTTGAGGCAGGCCATGCGCAGCGCCGCCGTGCCGGTCAGTCCGGCTTCGGTCTCCTCCTCGATTTGCTCGAGCACGAGGATTGCGTTGGAGACGATCAAGCCGACAAGGGCAAAGAGGCCAAGTGTCGACATAAAATCAAACGGTGCCCGGGCGATAACAAGTGCCGTCGCCGCGCCTGCGACGCAGAAAGGCGCCGTGGACATGATGATGATCGTCTTGCGCAGGGAGTTGAAGCGCCAAACGAAAATCAGCGTGATCAGCAGAAGGCTGAGTGGCAAGAAGGCGGAAACTGCGGCCGTGGCCTCTTCGTTCTCTTCGATTTCTCCGCCGACATCCCAGAAGGCACCGGGCGGTAGGTCGAGGGCATCGAGCTCCGGCCTGATCGCGTCAACTAACTGCTGCGCGGTCAGATCGGGATGGCGGGCCACGACGGTGACCATGCGGACCAGATCGCGTCTGTGAATGACGGCCGGGGTGGACGTCCAGTCGATGTGAACCAACGCCGAGAGCGGGATGGGACGGCCGTCGGGGTCGGAGACGATGATGTCTTGCATCCGCTCCGGTGTCCGGCGATCGACCGTGGCCCGCCAGACGATAGGGACGACATGCTCGCCTTCCCTTAACGTCGAGAGCGGCACGCCATCGGTTGCGGCGGCCAAGGCGTCGACGATGTCCGCTCGGCTGACGGCGGCCCGCCTGACGGCCGTTTCGTTCAATCGAAGGGAGATCTCGAAAACCGGACTCTCCAAATCATCGCGAATCTCGAACGTGCCTGCAATGGAGCGGAAGGCTCGCTGAATCTGTTCGGAATAGGCGCGCAGCTCATCCAGCCGCCGCCCTGAAACTCTGACGACGGCCTGGCCGGCGTTCGTCTCCCCGAGGGAGAAGCGCTTGGGTTCGGTGCGAAGCGCCGGGAACGCTCTCGCGAGCTCGATGCGAAGCCGGTCGACCAGCGCTGCGATATCCGTCCCGCGTCGAACGTTGACCACGAGATAGGCACGATGCGGCGCAGGATCGGGAGGGTTGAGGGCGAGAATGAAACGGGGTCCCCCTTCCCCGACATAGGCGAGAGCGCTCTCGACTTCGGGCCAGTTTTGATCGTCCGTGAGCCAGGCGCTGACGGAGCGGGCGGCCGCTGCCGTCTCTGTGGCAGAGGTGCCCGGAACGGTCTCCAAGGGGATCTGGAACTGCGGTCGGTCCGAGTTTGGCAGGAATCCCGCCGGCAGCAAGGCGGTGAGCGCCATCGCCCCAACGAACAGCAGCCCGACGCAGAGAACCGTTGTCCTTGGCCACCCGATAAAGACGTCAAAGACGCGTCCGGCGATGGCGTAGACGCCTCGGTCGTAGAGACCTTTGCCGTCCGGCCGCGCGCTTTTCTTGATGAGCCAGGCCGAGGTCAAAGGCGCGGCCATGACCGCCATCACCCAAGACGTGAACAATGTGACGGCGATCACGATCGTCAGCGTTCGCATGTAGATCGCTGACAGATTGTCACTGAGCAGCGGCGGGGCGAATGCCAAGACCGTCGTCAGCGTCGAGATGAGGAGCGGCACCTGCAGCGTTCGACCGGCCGTCAACGCTGCTGTTCGGGGCGCCTCGCCGGCCGCGACTCGCGCTTGCGTGTCATCGACGACGACATTCGGATTATTGACCAAAATACCGAGCGAGATGATAAAGGCCGCAATGCTGACCTGATTGAGTTCTATGCCGGACGCGCGGAGAATCACTATCGACGCTAGAATTGTCAGCGGCACCGAGGCGCCGACGATCAGCCCGGCGCGCCAACCCAGGGCGAGGACCGTCACGAGCAGCACGGCGGCAATCGTTTGGTACAAGTTGCCGCTCATCCTATCGATGACATGCTGGACGACCTCGCCTTGGTCGGTCACCAGGACGAGCCGAAAGCCGACAGGAAGATCGTTTTCAAAGCGCGGGAGAGAGCGGCGCAGCTCCTGATTGAACGCGGTGACCTTGCGCCCTTCGGCCATCGACACGGCGAAGACGACCGCCGGCATCCCATCAAGGAACGCCGCGGTCTCCAGAGGATCAATCGGCCGTCGTTCGACCCTTGCCAAGTCGTCGAGGCGGACCGTTCCGATGTCAGGCAGCGCGATGCTCAGGGTCTCGATGTCTTCGACACGGCGATACTGGCCGATGGGTTCGAGGCGTAGGTCGACCCCATCGACGGACACTCGGCCGGCGCCGAGCGCGACATTCTGCGCCGCGATGGCGTCGGCCAGCGTGGCCGGCGCAATTCCGATCTGGGCGAGCACCGCCGGTCGGGTGCGTACCTCTATCCGTTCGCCGACGAGACCATGAACCGAAACCCTATCCACGCCGGGGATCGCGGCTAGCTCGTCGCGCAGACCAAGCGCCTGCTCCCTGATGATCTCCAGCGGATAGGTTTCGGCGGTCATGGCGATCGTCGCGACCGCCACGCGTCCGAAATCGTCGTTGACGAACGGACCGATCGTTCCGTCCGGCAGATCGGCGGCGGCGTCGGTCACCTTCGCGCGCAAACGAAGCCAGGCGAGATCGTAGTTCGGCGTCCCGTCTTCGATTTCCAAGCGAATCTGCGCGGCACCGGGACGAATGACGGTGACGATCTCTTTCGATTCTTCAAGCTCGCGCAGTCGCCGTTCAATGGGCCGCACGACCAGCGTCTCCATGCGCTCGGCGTCATAAGCCGGGTGAAACACCTGAACGAGCGCTTGGTTGATCGGTATCGTCGGTTCTTCCTGCGACGGATAGGTGAGCCATGACCACACGCCGCCGAGGATCAGCAGCATGGTGACCGCCACCGTCAGACGGTTACGCGCGAACGCGAACTCGGTCAGGGATCGGGCGTGTCCGGTCATCGCGCATCCAAGGGAATGGCGGGCTGGCCGTCCGTGAGGAAGCTCGCGCCGGCCGTCACCACTTCATCATCCGCCTCGAGGCCCTCCGTGATCAGCAGGCTCTGGGACCGGCCGCCCCGCACGGTCACCATACGGCGCGTGACGATCTGCTTCTCTCTATCGAGAACAAAGACGTATCCGCGCTCCGGCTGGTCGGAGGGAACGACAGCGCCCGGCGGCATGGTGATCCCGTTGAACGCGGGCATGGGGAGGATCAGTTCCGCGACGGCGCCGGGCCGCGCCTGTTGCGAACCCTCCAGGAGGATCGCGACAACCTCGACCGTCAGGCCGGCCCCTTCTCTGTTGCCGATCTGGGACAGTATCGCCGGTATCGCCTGCGGTCCGCCGCCAAGCTGCGCCGTGACGGCGTGACCGATTTCAAGGTGCCCGACGATCGATGCCGGGACCGAAGCCACGATTTCGAGATCGCCCACGCCGTCGATGATCAGAACCGTCTGCGCGGGCATGACTTCGGCTTCCGGCTCGACCAGACGTTGCGCGATGCGACCCGGATAAGGCGCGCGCAGGCCGGCATTGGCCAGATCGCGCTCCGCCAGACGCAGCGCGGCCCGCGCCTCGCCCACCGCCGCCTCTGCCGCATTGAGTGCCGTTTCCGCCGTATGCAACGCCGTCTGCGGCGTCCAGCCGGACGCGCTCAGCTCGCGTTGGACACTGGCCCGGTATTGCCGTTCGTCGAGGTCCGCCTCGGCGCGCTCGAGCGCCGCACGCGCGCGATCGACCCGCAGGCGGAAAGGCGTTTCGTCGAGGCGGATCAGGAGTTCGTTCTCGTCCACGAGGCTCCCGACATCGACGGCTACGGACGCGACCGTGCCACCGACGTTGAAGGCCAGTTCCGAGCGTCGCTCGGCGCGCAGCCGGCCGGCGAAGATGCGTTCTTGATGGGCTTCCGTGAATTGAATGGTTCGCGTCAGCACCGGGCGGGGCGTCGTCATCTGCTCGGGTTCAGGGTCCTCGCGACATCCACCCAAGATGATCGCGAGCCCCATCGCGATTGGTACCAGCCAGTGCCGGCACGGCGCGCGTCGGGCAACGCGACGTCTGGGCCAACATAAGCGAATGGTCGCTTTTCTAATTGTGTAAAAAAAACTCTCGGCGACCATGGGAAGCGGCATTCAGCTCATGTCTTCGGCAGCGCGGTGCCGTCAGACGCATCGGTGACTCTGCTCTTATCTTCGTTCTTGGGTGAATCGATGCCCAAGGCATACGAAATGAACTGCAGAATTGTGTCCCGATGATTTTCGAAATCAACCAACCCTATCGCTTTTCGACCGAACCAGCCTTCTGCAAAACATATCAATAACGACGCAAGCTTTTCCGGATCGAAATCGGAAGCGATCTTTTCTCTTGCCGAAGCGTCTTTGATCACTTGAGATAGCGCAGCGACGGCCTTGCCTTCCGCAACGGCAATGCGTCGCGCAACATACGAATTACGCGATCCTTCTGCCAGTATCTGCAATCTAAGCGCATCGTTTTCGCCGGCATCGACGGCAGAGCGTAGCGCCCTGTCGAAGCCATCGATAAACTGTTCAGCCTCCAATATACTACTTATCAGAGTCAAATCTGATTGCAGATTATCCTCGACGATCGCAAATATAATATCTTCTTTGCTTTCAAAATACTGATAGAGATTTGCAACGCTGACGCCCGCGCCCTTGGCGATCGAAGACACGCTGGCGCCTTGGAAGCCTTCCTGTACGAAACACGCCCGCGCCGCCCCGAGAATGAGTTCGCGCCGTTCAGCCCGGGCAACCTCATCAACGGGCCGGCCGACGCTGCGTCTGGTCTGCGGCTTGAGTCTCATGGCCTATTTTATAAGTGACTATTCGCTTATATGTCAAGGCCGCGCGAAACGGGACCGAGTGGACAACCTATTGAGAGGTCACAGCTAGAGCAGGTGCTGACCCTCGAAGACACGCTGACGCGAAGCGTCGATGTGATACCGCATCGCGGAGCGCGCGGCATCGGGATCGCTCGCCGCCACCG
>JANQJG010000024.1 GCA_028281785.1 Rhodospirillales bacterium | reverse complement strand
TCCGGCAACGGCAAGGGCGGCTAGAGCAAATCCCGAGCGGATTGAGTCAATCCGCGACGACGTATTTGCTTAAAATCAATATGTTAGAGCTTTTCACATGATCGGGATCAATCCTGAAAAGCTCTAGGAGAGGCCAGTCATGGCCGCCTCATGGGCATGGCGCGAGGCGGCGCCGAAGCAGCAGAAGATCACCTTCTCGAGCGTGTCATCGCCGGCCAGGAAATCGGCGACCACGCGGGTCGCGATCCCGGCGGCGCGATCCGCCGGAAAGCCATAGACGCCGGTGCTGATGGCGGGAAAGGCGATCGTTCGGGCATCATTTTCCACCGCCAGCTCCAGCGACCGGCGATAGCAGCTCGCCAACAGATCGTCTTCGCCGCCTCCGCCCCCATGCCAGACCGGCCCCACGGTATGGATCACGAACTTGGCCGGCAGCTTGTACCCCTTGGTGATCCTGGCCTCGCCGGTGGGGCAGCCGCCGAGCGTCTGGCACTCGGCCTTGAGCTCCGGCCCGGCGGCGCGGTGGATAGCGCCGTCGACCCCGCCGCCGCCCAGCAGGCGTTCATTGGCGGCGTTGACGATGGCGTCGACTTCGAGCCGGGTGATGTCGCCCTCGACGATGACCATGCGCGGGTCCATGGGCAGACTCCCTCGGCGCGACTATTCGGCCGCCTCGGTGGCGGCCGCTTTGGGCGCCGTCTCTTCGCCTGGGAAACGCCTCATCATCCACAGCAGAAGCAGCAGCCCCGGTATGGCGAGTCCGGTGCTGATAATGAAGAATGTGACCCAATCGACATGATCCGCGACCCAGCCGCTGGACGCCGACAACACATCACGTGCGAACGCCATGAAGGAACTCAGCAGCGCGTATTGTGTCGCCGTGTAGGCGACATTGCAGAGGCTTGAAAGATAAGCAACCAACGCCGTCGTCCCCATGCCGCCGGTCAGGTTCTCGACCGCGATCGTGACCATCAGCATGGGCACGCTGTGGCCAACCATGGCCTGAGCGGCAAACACCAGATTGGATGCGGCCATGAGAATGCCGCAGATCAGCAGCGCCCTGCGGATTCCGTACCGGAAAACGATCACGCCTCCGACAAGACTGCCGACAATGGTCGCGCCCAGCCCAAAGAGCTTCGAGACAAAGGCGATCTCCTGCTTCGAGAATCCCATTTCGACATAGAACGGGTTAGCCATCACGCCAAGATAGGCGTCGCCCATCTTGTAGAGCATGATGAACAGCAGAATGAAAACCCAACCGTCACGTTTCATGAATTCGGCGAAGGGGCAGACCACCGCGCCATAAAACCATCCGGCCACATCGGAAACCCTTTCCGGCAGCCAGGAGGCTCGGGCGACAAACGACGCGACACGCTCGGCATCGGCTTCGAGTCCAAGGGTCTTTCGCTCTTCGGGTTCGCGGCAAAGGAGAATGGTGATCAGCCCGACCAGCACCATGGCCGCCATGATCCTGTATACGTCCGTCCAGGTGAGAAAATCGGCGAGCGAGATGGCGCCGGCACCGGCGACCAGCATGCCGATGCGGTACCCGTTCACGATCATCGCCGCGCCCGCCCCCTGCTGGTTCTCTTCCAGGATCTCGATGCGATAGGCGTCGATGACGATGTCCTGGCTGGCGGAGCAGAACGCGACCAGCAGCGCGAACACGGCCGTGAGTTCCGGTGTCATGGAGGGCGTGGTGGAAGCGAGGCCCAGGATCGATGCCATGAGAGCGACCTGGGTTGTCACCACCCAGCCGCGGCGGCGTCCGAGAAGTCGCGTCAAAACCGGAAGGGGAAGTCGGTCGATCAGCGGCGCCCACAGGAATTTGAACGTGTAGGGCGTTCGAACGAGCGCGAACAAACCGATAACGGTCTTCGAGATACCCTCGTCCTTGAGCCAGAGAGACAAGGTCGAGAATACGAGCAGAAGAGGCAATCCGCTCGAGAAACCAAGGATAAAGACCGCGATCACCCGACGGTCGAGATAGACCTCAAGCGAATCACGCCAGGATTTCATCCGTACCCGCTTCCTTCCCCGTCTCGACAGAAGGACGGCATCGCCCTGCTACGGCCCGGCGCTCGCCGCCTCGGCCGGCGCCTCGACCTCCAGCAGCTCCTCCACCGCTTGCCACACCGCCGCCGCCTCAACCCCCGCGAGGCAGGGATAAACTTCGTCCTCGCGGATCCGCATGCGGCAGTTCCAAAAGCAGTGATAGCACGCCATACGGTGGAAGACGAAGCGGGTATGGGCCGGCGCCGCGCCCACCGGATAGGGCCCCCGGCAGCCGAAGCGCCCGCCGCCCGTCACCATCACCGTCGGCGTGCCGAGGGCAATCGACAGATGGCCGAGGCCATCGTCGCCCGCCACCACGGCGGCGGCGTGGGTCAGCACGCCTAGGATGTCCGCCGACCCGTCCGCGGCCACCAGACGATATCCAGCGGCCCGCGCCCGTTTGGCGAAACCGGCACCATGCGCCGCCAACCAGCCGCCCGTTTCCGCCGCTTCATCAAAGGCCAACGCGATGTAAGGGCCGGCCCCGGCCCCCGTCGGCGCCTGTGCCTGTGCCTGTGCCCGGGGCCGCGGCAGATGCTGTACCTTGGGCCGGATCTCGCGTCCCGCCAAGGCCGAGACGAGCCGGAAATGCCGCAGGATTTCGTGCGTAGGGTACAGCCCGGTGTCTATGACCTCCTCGACCTGGCTCAGATAGTAGGTAAACTCGGCCCGCGCCCGCTCCGCGATATAGGGAAGGGAGGCGACCGTACGCGGCGCTCCCACGATCCAGGCAAGGCTGTCATTGACCAGCGCACGTCGGAAATAGGCGTCGTTCACGGTCACGACCGGGGCCAGGGCGCGTATCCTCAGCGCCGTGCGCAGGCGATACCAGAGCCGGCGTTCGAACGCCTCGGGGTCGATCGCGACGAGGCGATAGCCGGAAAGAACGGTCTCCGCCAAATCGCTCTGGCGGTCGGAGACCAGGACCGTGATTTCCTCCCGCGACACGCCAAAGATCGCCGCGTAGCGGTCGAGCGCCGGGCGGAACAGGACGGCCTCTGCCAAGCCTTCCGGACGCAGCACAAGGACTCCGCGCCGCCGCCGGACCGGCTGGCATCGGGCCAGCAGATCGAAGGCACGGACACGCCACCAGCCGCGCGACATGCCCGCCGGCATCAACCGCCAGAACCGGGACGCCGTGATCCCGACCCGGCCACCCGGTGCGGGCTCAGCGGATGTACGCGGTTTCTGACGCGGCGGCATGAAGGCCGACCCTAACGACTTCCGTTGGGTATGGAAAGGCGCATATCCCGACCGTTCCGTCAATCAGCCCGCGGCTTTTCGCTCCTCGCGTTTGCGGGCGTGGGCATCGAGCAACCGCTTGCGCAGCCGCACATGCTTGGGCGTGACCTCGACCCTCTCATCTTCCTGGATATAGGCGATCGCCTCTTCCAGAGCCATGCGCCGGGGCGGCTTCAAACGGATGGCGTCGTCCTTGCCGGCGGCGCGGATGTTGGTCAACTGCTTGGTCTTGAGCGGATTGACGATGAGGTCGGTGTCCCGCGTGTGTTCGCCGACGATCATGCCTTCATAGACGCGGGTTCCCGGCTCGACGAACAAGGGTCCCCGCCCCTCGAGCCCACCGAGCGCATAGGCGACTGCGGCGCCCGTGGCGCTGGATATGAGAACGCCGTTGCGGCGGCCCGGAATCGCACCCTTGAAAGGGGCGTAGCCGTGGTAGAGCCGATGCATGACGCCGGTCCCCCGGGTCTCGGTCATGAACTCGCCGTGATAGCCGATCAAACCCCGCGCCGGCGCCAGAAACCTCAGCCTTGTCTTGCCGCCGCCCGACGGCCGCATCTCCTGCAGTTCGCCCTTGCGCACGCTCATGGATTCGACGACGAGGCCGGCAAACGCCTCGTCGACATCGATCAGCACCTCCTCGATCGGCTCCAGCCGCGCGTCGCTGTCGGGATCGGTCCGGTAGAGCACGCGGGGACGGCTGATGGAAAGCTCATAGCCCTCGCGCCGCATGGTCTCGACCAGCACGCCGAGCTGCAACTCGCCGCGGCCCGACACCTCGAAGGCGTTCTCGTCTTCGGTTTCGCGCACGCGGACGGCCACGTTGCCTTCGGCCTCGCGCAGCAGGCGATCGCGGATCACGCGCGAGGTCACCTTGTCGCCGTCCGAACCGGCAAAGGGCGAGTCGTTGACCGAGAAGGTCATCGAGAGCGTCGGCGGATCGACCGGCACCGCCTCGATCGGCGCGGCCACGCCGGGATTGCACAACGTGTCGGCGACCGTGGCCGTCTGCAGGCCGGCGAGGGCGACGATGTCGCCAGCCTCGGCACGATCGACCGCCACCCGCTTGAGGCCGCGATAGACCATAACCTTGGTCAGCCGCGCCTGCTCGACCGTCGTGCCGTCCAGCCGCAGCGCCTTGATCGTTTGGTTAGGGCCGATGGCGCCCGCCTCAACCCGCCCGCTCAGCACGCGGCCCAGGAAAGGATCGTTCTCGAGGATGCTGGCCAGCATGGCGAAAGGCTGATCGGGACGAACCGAGGGCGACGGCACATGATCGAGAATAAGGCGGACCAGAGGGACGAGATCCTGCCCCCGGCCGTCCGGCTCTTCGCAAGCCCAGCCGTCCCGGGCCGAGGCGTAGATCACCGGGAAGTCGAGCTGCTCCTCGGAGGCGTCGAGGGCGACGAAAAGATCGAACACCTCTTCATGCACGGCCTCCGACCGGGCGTCCGGGCGGTCGACCTTGTTGATCACCACGATCGGCCGGAGCCCCAGCGCCAAGGCCTTGCCGGTGACAAACTTGGTCTGCGGCATCGGGCCCTCGGCCGCGTCGACCAACAGCAGCACACCATCGACCATGCTCAGCACCCGTTCCACCTCGCCGCCGAAATCGGCGTGGCCCGGCGTGTCGACGATGTTCAGCCGAACACCCTCCCAGTCGATCGACGTGCATTTGGACAGGATCGTGATTCCGCGCTCCCGCTCCAGTTCGAAGCTGTCCATCGCCCGGTCCACGACCTGTTGCTTGGCGTGGAACACCCCGCTCTGACGGAAAAGAGCGTCGACCAGCGTCGTCTTGCCGTGGTCCACATGGGCGATGATGGCGATGTTGCGCAGCGATCCGGCGGACATGGGTTCGGGGTCTCTCGGTTGAAGGGCGGGTCGAGAGGCCGCGCGGATGGTCGCGGGCGCTCAACAGGGCGCCGTATAGTTAGAGCACTCTCCGGCGAAATAGAAGCAATTCCGATGGTGCCCTGCCGGCGTAGCCCATCCGGCGTCGGACACGGCGCGGAAGGGCCTTGCCGCCGACCGCAGGGGCGGCTAAACACGCACAACTCCATCCCAGGACAGGCGGCCATCCATGATCTCCGCCTACAGCAAGGCGGTTGCCCAGCTCTCCGATCCCCGCATCCGGCGCGTTCTTTGGATCAGCCTCGGTCTGACCATTCTGTTGCTGATCCTGCTTGTCGTCGGGATCGGGTTTCTGATGACCAAGACCGTCCTGTTCGACATGTGGTGGCTCGACGGCATGGTCGACGTGCTGGGCACCACCGCTGCCTTCATTCTCGCCTGGATTCTGTTTCCGGCGGCGGCCAGCAGCATTGTCGGGCTGCTGCTCGAGGCCGTGGCCGAGGCCGTGGAGGCGCGCCATTATCCTGGGCTGGAACCGGCGCCGGGAATCAGCGTGTGGGAGACGGTCACGACCACATCTCGGCTCGTGCTGTTGATGGTCGTGCTCAATCTGGCCGTTCTGCCGCTCTATCTCATCCCGGTGATAAACATCTTTGTATTCTACGTCCTGAACGGATACCTTTTGGGACGGGAATACTTTGAGATGGTCGCGCTGCGCCGTCTACGCCCTGAAAAGATGCTGTCATTGCGTCGAAGTCGGGGTTTGCAGGTTTTTATTGCTGGTGTCGTGGCTGCTTTTCTCTTGACGATACCATTTATTAATTTCTTAGCGCCTGTAATTGCTACGGCGGCCATGGTGCATCTGTTCGAGAAGTGGCGCGCATCGCCTTGAGACCGCCGGCAGGTTTGCTCGTCAGGAAAGGCAACGGCAGGAATGTTCCGTAGAAAGAAAAGCGACGACAGCTTGGGCGCCAAGCCCGGAACGGGCGAACGCGAAGGCGCCGACCTGTCCGCGCCCCCTCTTAAGCCTTTCTCCAGCAAGGGTTCGCATATGGGATCGAAGCAAGGCGGGTCCACCCCGGTTCGCACGGATCTTCCGCGCCGCGGCGCCGAGCCGCAGGTTCCCCGTCGGCGTCACGGAGAGATCGAAAGCAAAAAGCTGACGGTCGGCCGAGACATCTGCCTCTCCGGCGATATCAGCTCCTGCAACAAGCTGGTTGTCGAAGGCCATGTCGAAGCCTCGCTCACCGACGCCCACGCCATTGAGATCGCGCCGAGCGGCTACTTCAAGGGCACGTCCGAAGTGGACGAGGCGGATATCAGCGGGCTTTACGAGGGCGAGTTGCTGGCTCGCACCTTGCTGACCGTACGTACCGGCGGCCGGGTTCACGGGACCGTGCGCTATGGCCGGATCATCATCGAGTCCGGCGGCGAGATCTCGGGGGATATGCGGGCGCTGAGCCAGACAGCCGCCGAGGCGCCCGAGTCCGAGCCGGCCGGCCCCGTTGCCGATGGCAGCGGGCCGGCGGAACCCGTCGCCTTGTCCGTGGTCACGCCTTCAGGCCCGAAGGCCGTCGACGACGCGGACGAACCGGACCTCGCTTCGAAGGGGTGATCGGACGGACCCACACGGCGGTTCGTCGGTTGGGCCGCGGCGCGGTGCCGACGGGTTTGGTTATCTCGGCGTGCCTGCTGCTCGCCGCTTGTGCGGCACCGCCGGACGAAGCCTCCCCCGACGCCGACCCTCCCGCAGCTGTCGGATCATCGCACGAGACGGACCTGCCCGCCTCCTTGGAGGAGGGGGAGGCGCCGCTACCTGTCGATGGAGCGCCAAACGAGACCGTGGCGGCGCAGGAGTTTGAAGAAATCGAAGAAGAGGTGGACGAGCTCGCCGCCGTACCGACCGAAATCCCGCGTGTGCCCGAAGGCCTCACCGGGCTGGACGAGTCCGATTTGACGGAATTCCTCGGCGTGCCCAGCTTCGTGCGCCGCGACGGCGCGGCCCAGATCTGGCAGTACCGCAACGACGGCTGCGCCCTCGACCTGTTCCTGTATCCCGAAGGGTCTTCCGCCTCGGCGAAGGTCACCCATGTCGAGACGCGCAGCCTTACCGTGGTTCCGGTCGCCGCCGCGAGCTGCTACCACGAACTCCTGAAAGCACGCTACGCCACCGACGCCGGCTGACCGCTCGCCCTCACTCAAATATCTTGGCTTGATAACCGCATAAATCGGCGACCACGCAGGCGGCGCAGCGCGGCTTGCGCGCCTGGCACACGTAACGGCCATGCAAGATGAGCCAGTGATGCGCGTGCCGCTTCCACCGATCCGGCGTTCGCCGGATGAGGCCGCTCTCGACCTCCAGGGGCGTCTTTCCCGGCGCCAGGCCGGTCCGGTTGCCGAGCCGGAAGATATGGGTGTCCACGGCGATGGTCGATTCCCCGAAGGCGACGTTCAGCACCACGTTCGCCGTCTTGCGGCCGACCCCGGGCAGCGCTTCGAGGGCCTCCCGATTGCCTGGAACCTCGCCGCCATGCCGTTCGAGAAGTAGACGGCTGAGCGCGATGACGTTCCGCGCCTTGGCGTTGTACAGGCCGATCTGGGAGATATGCTCGCGCAGCTTTGCCTCGCCGAGAGCGAGCATCTTTTCCGGCGTATCGGCGACCGCGAACAAACCCCGCGTCGCCTTGTTGACGCTGACATCCGTGGCCTGGGCGGATAGCACCACCGCCACCAGAAGCGTGTAACGGTTGATGTAGTCGAGCTCGCCTTTCGGGTCCGGATTAGCCTCGGCGAGACGGCGGAAGAATTCGTCGATATCGGTTTTTTTCATGGCCGGGTCAAACTACCGGCGGTCTCTGAATTCAGCAAGAATCGGGTGGGCGGCTCACCGGGGCCTAACTATCCTCGTCGGCATGATACACTTTTTATTCCACCTGATGATCAGGGTGGGGCAATGGCGGCGAAGAAGACGGTCGCTGGTGCCGCTAACGAGATACAACGACCGCATGCTGAAGGACATCGGCCTGACGCGCGACGAAGTCGACCGTCTGTTGTCGCGACCCTTCTGGAGGCACTGAACCTTTGGACCAGACGCCTTTTGAAACCCAATGCCTGGATTACCGGCGAATCGAACGGGCGGTGTGCTTCATTGTCGAAAACCGGCAGTCGCAGCCGTCGTTGGAAGAGATCGCGCGGGCCGCCCATGTCAGCCCCTTTCACTTCCAGCGGCTGTTCACCAGCTGGGCCGGGGTCAGCCCGAAGCGCTTCATGGGTTACCTGGCGCTGGAGCACGCATGGTCCATGCTGGTCGATGACGCCAGCGTGCTGGAAACCAGCTTTGAGGCCGGGCTTTCCGGGCCCGGGCGGCTGCATGATCTGTTCACCAACTTCGATGCCGTTTCGCCGGGCGACGTCAAGCGGCGAGGAGAAGGGCTGACCATCCGCCATGGCGTTCATGCGTCCCCCTTTGGCCCGGCGCTGATCGGCCTGACCGAACGCGGCATCTGCCGCCTGTCCTTCCTTGATGAATCCGGCAACGAACCCATCGACAGTCTGGCGGAATGCTTGCCGGCGGCAAAACTCGTGCATGCCCCGGAAGAGACCGCCAAGGTCGTCAACCGGATCTTCGGTGGCGATTCCGGGCGGGAGTCGGGCCCGCTCAATCTGCACATCACCGGCACCAACTTCCAGGTCAAGGTCTGGGAAGCTCTGCTGCGCCTGCCCCTCGGCCGCATGGCGACCTATGCGCAGATTGGCTCCGCCATCGGCCATCCCGGCGCGGCCGGGGCCGTTGGCTGTGCGCTGAATGCCAACCCCGTCGCCTTTCTGGTTCCCTGCCACAGAGTCGTCCCCATGCTGCGCCGAGCAAGTCCCATACGCTTCCCCATGCTGCACCAATCCGGCCTGTTCACGCCGCGTCAGGGTGATCCGGTACGCCGTGCCGCCATCATCGGTTGGGAATCGGCACGCGCCGGCGGCCGTAATGCCGAGCAACCGTCGGCGAATTCCGACCTGCCCCACGGCCAGACAAAGGGTGCCGCCTGACGCCGGCGAGCATTCAGCGCATACTTAATTCGGGAACCTCCCGCCTTCACGTCACAGTGACCGGCGCCGTGCCGTTCGAGGAGTAGACGGCTGAAGGCGATGACGTTCCGCGCCTCGGCGTTGTACGGGCCAATCTGGGCGATATGCGCTAACGGGAAGGGAGGCGGGAGGCAAGGAATCCCGTGACGATCACCTCGATATTGCATATATGAATTATTCTCATCTAGGTGAACGTCATGAAAACGAGCCCGGACACCCCTCCGATCTTTGAATGCGTCCTGCGCCCCCATCGGAGCGCGAAAACGCAGAGCGCCTCCATCGTCGTCGGCGCGGTGGCCTTTGTTCTTTTTACGGTTGGCGTGGCCTTTCTGCTCGCCGGGGCATGGCCCGTGCTCTTTTTCTTTGGCCTCGAGGTGGCCCTCCTCGGCACCGCCCTAACCATCAACCATCGTTCGGCACGGGCCTGCGAGATGATCGCGCTCACCGAGACCGAACTCACGGTGCGCCGGATCGATCATCGGGGGCGGAGGGAATGCTGGTCTTTTCAGCCCTATTGGCTGAAGGTCCGGCATGACTTTGCCGATGCGCCGGTCGAGCTGTCCTCCCATGGGCGTTCTGTGGCCGTTGGCGGATTTCTAGCTCCCGGGGAACGCCGCAAGCTGGCCGAGGCCTTGCGCTCGGCGCTGGCGCCGCTCTCGGGCATTGCCGAGATCGCTGCCTGGTCCCTGCGGGGGCAGGCAGCGTTGCCCGCCACGACATGCGCTCAGGTCAGCCCGAGCACATCTCGCATGGAATAAAGCCCGGGCGGTCGCCCCTCGGTCCACAGGGCGGCGCGGATGGCGCCCCGCACGAAGATGGCCCTCGAGGTCGCTTTGTGGGACAGCACGATCTGCTCGGCCTCGCCGGCAAAGATCACCGAATGCTCACCGGCCACGTCGCCGCCGCGCAGGGTGGCGAAACCGATATCGCCCGGCTTTCTCTCGCCGGTATGGCCGTCACGCACACGCTGGGCCACGGCTGCGAGGTCGACCTGCCGGCCTTTCGCAGCAGCATCTCCGAGGGCAAGGGCCGTTCCCGACGGCGCGTCGATCTTGTGGCGGTGATGCATTTCCAGGATTTCGATGTCGAAATCATCTCCCAAGGATT
The DNA here is from genome assembly GCA_028281785.1 of Rhodospirillales bacterium. Taxonomy (GTDB): domain Bacteria; phylum Pseudomonadota; class Alphaproteobacteria; order Rhodospirillales; family Shumkoniaceae; genus JANQJG01. The sequence goes on along the minus strand of JANQJG010000024.1, from coordinate 15,401 downwards.
TGGCGACCTGCTCGGTCAGTCCGAGCAGAAGGTTGATGCCGACGCTCATGTTGGCGGCCTGAACGACCGGCGCTTTCCTGGCCAAGGCATGGATCAAGGCCTGCTGTTCGGCCGACAAGCCGGTGGTCCCGATCACCATGGCAGTGGCATGTTCGGCCGCCTGCCTGGCATGGGCGGCGGTGGCGTCGGGTACGGTGAAATCGACCACCAGATCCGCCACCGCCATCAGGGCGCCGGCGTCATCGCCGACTTGAAGGCCGGATCCCGGTCTGCCCGCCAGCACGGCCACATCCTGGCCGATAGCGGGGCTGCCCACCATTTCCGTGCCGCCCGCCAATTCGCATCCTTTGTTGGCCAAAATCTCGGCCACCAGCATCCGGCCCATGCGGCCGGCGCAGCCTACGACCCCGATCTTCATCGATGCCCCCCTCAAGCAGGCCCCGCCGCTTCCCGCGGGAGCGCCCGCGCTATTCCTTGAGGTCTTCCCAAAGCTCCTTGACCTTGGAGAAGAACCCCGCCGATTCCGGACTGTGCTGTTCGCTGTTGGCTTCGCGGTCGAAATCGCGCAGCAGTTCCTTTTGCCGGCGCGTCAGGTTGACGGGCGTTTCCACAACCGTCTGAACGAACATGTCGCCGCGGGCGGTCGACCGCAGAACCGGCATGCCCTTGCCGGCGAGACGGAACTGGTGGCCGCTTTGGGTGCCGGCCGGAATGCTGATGCGGGCACGGCTTCCCTCCACCGTCGGAACCTCGATCGACCCCCCCAGGGTGGCCGTCGTCATGGGAATCGGCACACGGCAGAAGATGTTGGCGCCGTCGCGCTGAAACAGGCGGTGCGAGGCGATGGTCAGGAAGATGTAGAGGTCGCCCGGCGGCGCCCCTCTCAGTCCGGCCTCCCCCTCGCCGGCAAGCCGAATACGGGTTCCGTCCTCGACCCCGGGGGGGATGTTGACGGACAGCGTCTTCTCCTTGCGGACGCGCCCGCTGCCGCCGCAACTCCGGCAAGCGTCCTTTATGACCTGCCCCACGCCGTGACAGGTCGGGCAGGTGCGCTCGACCGTGAAGAACCCGGACTGCGAGCGGATCCGGCCCCTGCCGTTACAGGTTGGACAGGTTGCAGGCGCGCCGCCGCCTTCGGCACCCGTGCCGTTACAGCTGGAACAGGCGACGGAGGAGGGCACGCGGATTTTCGTCTTCGCGCCGTGATAGACCTGTTCGAGGGTGACTTCGAGATTGTAGCGAAGGTCGCCGCCTCGCGCCGCGCTTCGGCCGCCGCCGCGGCGACCGCCGCCCATGAAGTCGCCGAACATCTCGTCGAAGATGTCGGCGAAACCCCCGAAACCCTCGAATCCGGGCCCGAATCCGCCGGGACCGGCGCCGCCTCCCTGCTCGAAGGCGGCATGGCCGTAGCGGTCATAGGCCGCGCGCTTCTGGTCGTCCTTCAGGACCTCGTGCGCCTCGTTGATGTCCTTGAACTTCTGCTCGGCCGCCTTGTCCCCCGGGTTGCGGTCCGGATGATACTGCATGGCCAGCTTTCGGTAAGCCTTGCGGATATCTTCCTTGCCGGCTTTCCGGTCGACCCCGAGAACGGCATAGTAGTCTTGCTTGGCCATCAGCCTTGACCCACGCCCTGGCGCGTTTTTTGCGCGCAAAGAGGAGGCCCGAGGTGACCTCGCACCCGTTGCGATCGAACGGCGAGGCCGCCGTCAGACCTCATTTGTTGTCTGTACCCGTGCTTTTGTCCGGATCGACTTCTTCGAAATCGGCGTCGACCACCGTATCGTCCGACCCCCCTTGGGTCCCTGTGGTTCCGGACCCCGGATCATCCGTGGGTCCCGCCGCGTCCGGACCCGGGCTGGCAGCGGCCGCTTCCTGGCTGGCCCGGTAGACGGCCTCGCCGAGTTTCATCGACACCTGCATCAGGGCGTCGGTCTTGGCCTTGATGGCTTCCGCGTCGTCACCGTCCAGCACCCCGCGCAGGTCGGCGATCGCGTCCTCGATGGCCTTGCGGTCGTCGGGAGACACCCGGTCGCCATACTCGTTGAGGTTCTTCTCGGTCGTATACAGAAGCGAGTCGGCGTGGTTGCGGGCCTCCACGACCTCCTTGCGACGCTGGTCGTCCTGGGCATGCTGTTCGGCCTCGTTGACCATGCGATTGATGTCGGCGTCGGAGAGGCCGCCGGAGGCCTGGATGCGGATCTGCTGCTCCTTGCCTGTCGCCTTGTCCTTGGCCGAGACGTGCACGATGCCGTTGGCGTCGATATCGAAGGTCACCTCGACCTGCGGCAAGCCGCGTGGCGCCGGCGGAAGGCCGACGAGATCGAACTGGCCGAGCAGCTTGTTGTCGGCCGCCATTTCGCGCTCGCCCTGGAACACGCGGATGGTCACCGCCGACTGGTTGTCCTCGGCCGTCGAGAAGATCTGGCTCTTGCGTGTGGGGATCGTGGTATTGCGGTCGATCAACCGCGTGAACACACCGCCCAAGGTTTCGATGCCGAGGCTCAGCGGCGTGACGTCGAGGAGCAGCACGTCCTTGACATCGCCCTTGAGCACGCCGCCCTGAATGGCGGCGCCGATCGCCACCACTTCGTCGGGGTTGACGCCCTTGTGGGGCTCCCGGCCGAAAAAGTTCTTCACCGTCTCGATGACCTTGGGCATGCGCGTCATGCCGCCGACGAGAATCACCTCGTCGACCTCGCCCGCCGAGATCCCGGCGTCCTTAAGGGCCGCCCGGCAGGGGTCGATGGTGCGCTGCACCAGATCGTCGACCAGGGCCTCGAGCTTCGCCCGGGTCAGCTTGATGTTCATATGCTTGGGGCCGCTGGCGTCGGCGGTGATGAACGGCAGGTTCACTTCCGTCTGCATGGCGCTGGAGAGCTCGATCTTGGCCTTCTCGCCGGCCTCCTTGAGGCGCTGCAAGGCGAGCTTGTCCTGGCGCAGGTCGATGCCGTTCTCCTTTTTGAACTCATCGGCCAGGTAGTCGATGATCTTCTTGTCGAAGTCCTCGCCGCCCAGGAAGGTGTCGCCATTGGTCGACTTCACCTCGAACACGCCGTCCCCGATCTCGAGGATCGAGATGTCGAAGGTTCCGCCGCCCAGATCGTAGACGGCGATCGTGCCGGCACCCTTCTTTTCCAGACCATAGGACAACGCCGCCGCCGTCGGCTCGTTGATGATCCTCAGAACCTCGAGGCCGGCGATCTTGCCGGCGTCCTTGGTCGCCTGGCGCTGGGAATCGTTGAAATAGGCAGGCACCGTGATGACCGCCTGGGTGACCGTCTCGCCGAGATAGTTCTCCGCCGTCTCCTTCATTTTCTGCAAAATGAAGGCGCTGATCTCGCTCGGGCTGTGTTTCTTGCCGTCGATTTCGACCCAGGCGTCGCCATTCTCGGCGCGAACGATCTTATAGGGTACGAGCCCCTTGTCCTTTTCCGTCATCGGATCGTTGAAGGTGCGCCCGATCAGGCGCTTGATCGCGAAGACCGTCTTCTCGGGATTGGTGACGGCCTGACGCTTGGCCGGCTGTCCGACAAGGCGCTCGCCGTTTTCGGTGAACGCCACCATGGATGGCGTCGTGCGCGTGCCCTCCGTGTTCTCGACGACCCGTCCGTCCGAACCGTCCATGACGGCGACGCAGGAGTTTGTCGTCCCGAGATCGACCCCGATGACCTTGCTCATGATGTCCTCTTAACGGTTGCGGCGAGATCCCGCGGCCACTAGCGGCACCGCAAGACCTCCCTTGGGTTGGTAGATAATTTCTATACGCTCGCCCTTGCGGACTGGGCGATATATATGCAGGTGCCGGATAGGTCGCAACCGCCGGCCAGAGCGGATTCGCGCCATTTCTCGCATCGACCCGTCGCGCCGGCCCCCGTTCGCCGTTATGGTGGCTCCGACGGACGCGCGGTATGGCGTCACGGGCATTCGCGATGATCATCTCCGCCAGCTACAAAACCGATATTCCGGCCTTCTACGGCGCGTGGTTCCGCCGTCGCCTGGCAGCCGGCTACTGCCGCGTGGTGAACCCCTATGGCCGGCAGGTCTCGACCGTGCCGCTGGATCGGGCAAGCGTCGCCGGCTTCGTTTTCTGGACCCGCAATTCCGCACCCTTCCTGCCGGCCCTTGAAGAGGTCGCGGAGCGCGGCTTCCCCTTCGTTCTGCACACAACGATCACGGGCTACCCCCGGCCGCTGGACGCCGCGACTCTGCCATGGGAGACGGCGGTCCGGCATCTCGGCACGGTCGCCGCGCGATATGGCCCGCGCACGAATGTCTGGCGCTATGACCCGGTCGTCTTCACCTCGCTCACGCCCCCCGCCTGGCACCTGGAAAACTTCGCCCGCCTGGCCGACGCCCTCGCCGGAACGATCGACGAGGCCGTTGTCTCGGTCGCCCAGATCTACCGCAAGACCGCGAGAAACATGGCGGCGGGGGCGCGGGCCTTCGGCTTCGACTGGCGCGATCCGGTGGCGGAAGAGAAGCGGGTGTTGCTTGTCGAGCTCGCGGCCATCGCCCGGCGGCACGGCATGGCATTGACGCTCTGCGGGCAGCCGGAGCTGCTGGCCGAGGGAATCGGCGAGGCCCGTTGCATCGACACCGGGCGCCTGGCTGATATCGCCGGGCAGCCGGTCGCCGCGGCCCGGAAACCGCATCGCCAGACATGCGGCTGCTACGCCTCCCGGGATATCGGCGAATACGACACCTGCCCGCATGGCTGCGTGTACTGCTACGCGGTCCAGAGCCGGACCACGGCCAAACGCCGCTTCCACGCACATGATCCGGAGTCGGAGTTTCTGTTCGCGCCGCCGGCAACGGCGATCACGGAGGATAGGCAAGGAAAGCTGCTTTAGCGCCTCACGCGGAGGGCCTTACAGCTCCTGGTCGAGCTTGGTCCCCTTGGCCGACCCTGCCTCCGACTTGGCGTCGGCCTGTTTCTCATAGGCGGTCTGCGAGTCGGGTTTGGCGGTTTCCGTGGGGTGGGCTTCACCCTCGGCCTGGGACTCGGGCGCCGCCTGATCCGCCGCCGGCCCGCCCTTGGAGACACCGACCTGGGAAGGCCGCAGCAGGCGATCCTGAAGGACGTATCCCTTGCGCATCTCGTGCACGACGGTTCCCGCCGGCTTCTCCGCGTCTTCGAGCTCGAACATCGCCTCGTGGAAATTGTGGTCGAACTTCTGGCCCATCGCCTCGATGGGTTTGACGCCGAACCGTTCGAGGATTCCCAGAAGCTCCCGCTCCGTCATCTCGACGCCGGACGCCAGCGAGTCGATGGCTTCGTTCGCGGCCCGGGCGTCGGCGTCGATATGGCTCAACGCGCGCTGAAGGTTGTCGGCCACCGAGAGGATCTCCCGGGCGAAATTGGCGATCGCGTATTTGGCTGTCTCTTCGCGGTCGCGGCTGGCCCGCCGCCGGACGTTCTCGGACTCCGCCATGACCCGCAGGAGCTTGTCCTTGAGGTCGGCGGCCTCGGCCTCCAGTTCGACGATCCGTACCTCGCGCGCGACCTCCGGCTCGGGTTCCGCGCCGCCTTCCCCGGCAGGCGCCTCGTCCCCCGTTTCCGGTTCCGCGCCCGCCGCCTCCTCCGGCGCTTCCTCCGTTTCCGTCACGGACGACTCTTCTTCCGCGATGGTTGAGCCGTCCGGCTCGGCGTTCTTTCGAGTTTCCTCGGCCATCTCTCTATCCTGTTTCCTTATCCGATGAGGCGGCTGATCATCTTCGCCGTGTAGTCAACCATGGGAATGATCCGCGCATAGTTCATGCGGGTCGGCCCAATGACACCGATCGCGCCCAACACCCGCTCCTGGCTGTCCTGGTAGGAGCCGACGATCATCGAGCATCCCGTCATGCTGAAAAGCTGGTTGTCCGACCCGATGAAGATCTGCACGCCTTCCGCGTTGTCGGCCAGGGAAAGAATCTTCAGCATCAGCTCCTTGGTTTCCAGCGCCTCGAAGAGCCCGCGGATCTGTTCCAGATGGGCCACGGCCGTGACATCTTCCAGAAGCTTCGCCTGCCCGCGCACGATCAGCGAACGATCGGTATCGCTGCCGGCCCAAGTGGCGAGCCCGCTTTCGACCACGCGGGTCGTCAGTTCGTCAAGTTCGGCGCGATGCGCCTCCAACTCGGCCATGATCTCGTCATGGGCCTCGCCGATGGTGCGGCCGACCAGGCGCGCGCTGAGGTAATTGGTCGCTTCCACGAAGGCCGAGGGCGGCAGTCCCGCCGGCGTTTCGATCAACCGGTTTTCGACAATGCCGTTCTCCGCCACCAGCACCACCATCGTCCGTCCCGGGCTGAGATTCACGAACTCGATATGCCTGAGCGGCGAGGCGGTCTTGGGCGCCAGCACCAGCCCGGCGCAATGGGAAAGGCCGGACAGCATGGAGGTCGCATCCTCGAGCAGTGCCTCCACGCTCCTGCCGGCGCCGGCGCAGCGGCTTTCGATGTCCCTGCGCTCGCTCTCGGTGAGGTTTCCCAGCTCCAGCAGGCCGTCCACGAACAGCCGAAGCCCCGCGTCGGTCGGCAGACGGCCGGCCGAGGTGTGGGGAGCGTAGAGCAGACCGGCCTCCTCGAGGTCGGCCATGACGTTGCGGACGGTCGCCGGCGAAACCTTCACGCTCAGACGTCGCGAGATCGTGCGCGAGCCGATGGGTTCGCCTGTCTCCACATAGGCTTCGACAATGTTGCGAAAGATCTCCCGCGATCTCTCGTTTAGCTCGGTGATCATGGCCGCCACTACTCGGCTTTTTCGCGCGCGCAGAATGTAGTGATCCGTCCTTCCACCGTCAACGCGGGCCCGGCTGGCCGGGCCGGGCTTTACGCCTCCGGCCGCGGAGAGTAGCTTGGGCGCAATTAGGGCCCATCAAACAGAAAACTCATCACGGATGGGTCCAGAGGGAAGAGGGCCACAGGGAAAAGGGAAGGTAAGCGAATGAGAGCCTCCGGCCGCGCCCCGGACGATCTCCGGAACGTTACGCTCGATGTCGACTGGAACCGGCATGCCGAGGGATCCTGTCTCGTCCGATTCGGCGAAACGGTGGTGCTCTGCACCGCGACCGTCGAGGAGCGGGTGCCGATCTGGATGCGGGGCACTGGACGCGGCTGGGTGACGGGAGAATATGGCATGCTGCCGCGCGCCACCACGTCCCGCACCGACCGCGAGGCCGCGCGCGGCCGGCAAACCGGCCGAACCCAGGAAATCCAACGTCTGATCGGGCGCAGCCTCCGAACCGTCACCGATTTGAAGGCGCTGGGCGAAATCCAGGTTCGCGTCGACTGCGACGTCCTTCAGGCCGATGGCGGGTCCCGCACCGCATCCATCACCGGCGCCTATGTCGCCCTCTACCGGGCCTTTCAGAAGGTGGTCAGAACCGGCCTTTTGAAGGAGATCCCGCTGAAGACACAGGTCGGGGCGGTTTCTTGTGGCATCGTCGACGGCAGGCCGGTGCTCGACCTCGACTACGAGGAGGACAGCTCGGCCAGCACCGACGCCAATTTCGTGCTCACCGATGGGGGCGACATCGTCGAGATTCAGGCGACGGCGGAAACCGACCCCATGACCGATGACCAGTTCGCCGCCCTTCTGGGCCTCGCCCGCAAGGGCGTGGCCGAACTGGCCGCCCTGCAGCGCGCCGCGCTGGGACTGGGTTAGCCCAAGATGGCGCGGCGGTTCGACGGCGATCGACTGGTGATCGCGAGTCACAACGCGGGCAAGGTGCGGGAGATCGCGGATCTGCTGGCCCCGTTCGAGGTCGAGGTGGTATCGGCGGCCGCGCTCCGGCTGCCGGAACCCGAGGAGACGGGAACGAGCTTCATCGAGAACGCGCTGATCAAGGCGGAGGCCGCCGCCGCCGGCTCGGGCTTGCCGTCCCTCGCCGACGATTCCGGGCTCGTGGTTCCGGCCCTGGATGGGGCGCCGGGGATCCATTCGGCGCGCTGGGCAGGACCCGCGAAGGATTTCCGCTTCGCCATGGAAAAGCTGGAGGAGGCGCTTGGCGAGGATGACGACCGCGCGGCCCATTTCGCCTGCGCTCTCGCCCTCTGCTGGCCGGACGGCGCCTCCGAAACCTTCGAGGGCACGGTCCATGGGCGCCTCGTCTGGCCGCCGCGCGGCCGCCACGGCTTCGGCTATGATCCGATTTTCGTGCCCAACGGCCACGACATCACCTTCGGCGAGATGGAAGCCGCCGACAAGCACGCCATCAGCCACCGCGCCGACGCCTTCCGCAAGCTCATCGTGGCCTGCTTTTAGGCGGAGATGGCCACGCCCGCCCACCCCCAACCCGAGAGCAGCGGGCCGTCATCCGCCTCGACCCTTGCCCTCTACGTCCACTGGCCGTTCTGCCGCTCCAAATGCCCTTATTGCGATTTCAACAGCTTCGCGAGTCCCAAGGTCGATCAACGCCGTTGGCGCGATGCCTTGCTTACCGAGCTTCGCTTCTTCGCCGAGCAAACAGCCGAGCGCGTAATGACCAGCGTGTTCTTCGGCGGCGGCACGCCCTCGCTGATGGCCCCGGACACGGTCGCGGCCATCCTGGAAGCCGCGCGGACCCATTGGCGTTGGGCGGAAGAGGTCGAGGTCACCCTCGAGGCCAATCCCAATTCCGCGGAGGCCGGGCGTTTTCACGCCTACCGAGAGGCCGGGATCAACCGCATCTCCCTAGGCGTTCAGTCCTTCGACGACGAGGCGTTGCGCTTCCTCGGGCGCAGTCACGACGCGGCCCAGGCGCGCCGGGCGATTGAAGCCGCGCGGGACGCGGTTCCCCACCTGTCCTTCGACCTCATCTACGCCCTGCCGGGACAAACGATGGCCGCCTGGTCGGCGCAGCTCGAGGAGGCCATCGCCTTCGCCCCCGACCATCTCTCGGCCTATCAGCTCACCGTCGAGCCCGGCACGCCGTTCCACGAGCAAGGCGTGGTGCCGGCGGAGGAGGACATCGCCGCGTCCCAATACGAGCTCGCGGGCGACATGCTGTCCAGGGCCGGCCTTCCTCCTTATGAGATCTCCAACCATGCCCGCCCGGGCCAGGAGTGCCGCCACAATCTCGGCTATTGGCGGGGCGACGACTATCTCGGCCTGGGGCCGGGCGCCCATGGACGGTTGACCATGGCCGGCGGAACCGAAGCCCTGGCCCAGATTGCCGACCCCAATGCCTGGCTCCAGGCCGTCGAGCGATCGGGGCACACGACAGGTGAGCGCATCCTGCTCAGCCCCCTGGAGCGCCGGGAGGAGCTGATCATGATGGGCCTGCGCACGACCGAGGGGGTGGACCGCGCCCGCTTCCGCCGGCAGACCGGCCTCGACATCGAGGATGCTTTGGATCGCGACGGGCTGGCTCGGTTACTGGAGTCCGGGCTGATTGCCCTCGACGAGCGGGGCCTTCGTGCTCCACGTCACGCCTGGCTCCGGCTGGACGCGATCCTCGGGGGCCTGCTGGCGTGAGAACATCGCCGAGACGAAGCTGTCGGGCGCGTCGTCGACGACCTTGAAATCCCGGCGCTGCACCTCGAGGACCGCGAGTCCGCGCTGCGTGGTGCCGTCGGGCAGGAAACGGAAGATTCCGTCGCGGCCGAAGAAGCCGTTGGTCGCCGTCAACGCCACGGCGCTGAAATTCGGCCCCGATTCTTCCTGCGCCAGCACCGCCGCCAGCGCCGTCGCGTCATAGGCGAGCGTGGCCAGCCGGGGCGGCGACTGACCATAGGAGTCGCGATAGCTCCGTTCGAAAACGGCCCGCGCCTCGGAAGACGGAGCCGCAAACCACCCGCCGAGCAGCGCCGGTTCGGCACCGATCCCCGGCTCCTCCCAAAGCCCGGTGCCGAGCATGCGGATTTGGCCGGGATCGATGTCGTAATAAGGCAGATGAGCGGCGACCGCCTGAAGCCGCTTCCCTCCGTCGGCCAGAAGCAGGGCGTCAAACGGCAAGCCACCGACGGTCTCGACGGTCTCCAGCCGGCGCAGCGCGCGCAAGGCGATTTCGTCGCCGCGCCGTTCAAGCTCGGCCCGCTGCGCTTCGAGGGCCCGTCGACGGCTGTCGTACTGGGCGAGATCGCGGACGACGCCGGAGAAATCCGAGGCCGCGGGATCGTAGTATTCGACGCGCGTCACCAGAGCGCCCACGTCAGCGGCCACCGCGTCCAAGGCGCGGACCGCGGTCTCGCCATACTGATTGTCGGGAACCAGGGCCGCGAAACGCGACAAGCCGCGGCCATAGGCGAATCGAACCACCCGTTCGACCTGGTCGCTCGGGAAAAAACCCATGGCGAACACGCCGTTGCCGGCGATCGTGCGGTCATTGGAAAAGGCGACGACGGGAATCCCTTGGGCCTGCGCGATGGGCGCCACCGCCCGAACGGAAGACGCCAGCAGCGGACCGAGGATAAGGGACGCACCCTCGCCGATCGCCTGGGAAGCCGCCCGCGCGGCGCCGTCGCCGGTGCCCCGGGTATCGTGTATGACCAGTTCGAAATCGCCACTGCCGAAGTCGAACAAGGCAAGCTGCGCGGCGTTCAGCATCCCCGCTCCGAGGCGGGAATGGGGTCCGGAAAGCGGCAGCAGAAGCGCCACCCTGGCGCTCCGGGCCGGCCCCATGGCGACGTGCCGGATCTCGACGTCGGGCATGGCCATGGGTTCATCACCTGGAAGGTCACGGTCGCCGAATGGCACGTCCTCATCCATCCAGATGCTTCCCACCGAATCTCCCGGCCCCGGGGGCGTAACCTCGACATCCTGACGCGGTCCAGGCTGGGGAGAGGGGGGCTCGCCGGGATCAATTACGGTGGGGGCTGCGACGGCGCCTTGCGTCGTTCCCGTCGATGGTGGAGATTCACATGCCCCTATGAGCAAAAGGATGACGGCGATCCATGGCGCGAACGCGACCCGTCGGTGACCGGAAAGCGAACATTTCATCGCTTGGCGCGCGGCCTCCTTCTCAAGCTGTCTCAGAGCCGGTGTTGCACCCTACCGGCAAGGCGCGGCGGAGTAAACGGTCGGACGCTGCGGGATTTCCCGGACTGTGTGTTGTCGCCACGCCGATCGGCAATGCGGGGGACATTACCCTCAGGGCTCTAGAGACGCTGCGGGACGCCGATGTCATCGCCTGCGAAGACACCCGCGTCACCGCCAAGCTCCTGGCCAAGCATGGCATCTCTCGGCCGCTGACGCCCTACCACGAACACAATGCCGCCAAGGCCCGACCGCAGCTTATTCAACGCCTCAAAAATGGCGAAAGCGTGACTCTCGTGTCCGACGCCGGAACGCCGTTGATCTCGGATCCCGGCTATCGCCTGGTTCGCGATTGCCTGGCGGCCGGCATTCCGCTCACGACGGCGCCGGGGCCGTCGGCCGTGCTCTCGGCCTTGGTCCTCTCGGGGCTGCCGACCGACCGGTTTTTCTTCGCCGGCTTCCTGCCTTCGCGCGCCCAGGCGCGGCGCCGGACCCTGGCCGAGCTGGCCGGTGTTCCGGGCAGCTTGGTGCTCATGGAGAGCGCGCGCCGCCTGACCGCCTCCCTGAACGACATGGCCGCGATACTCGGCGATCGGGAAGCCGCGGTCACGCGCGAGTTGACCAAGCTGTTCGAAGAAGTCCGGCGAGGTTCGCTTTCCGAGCTGGCCGAACACTACCTCGCTTCCGGCCCACCGAAGGGCGAGATCACGATCGTCGTCGGCCCACCCGTGGCGGCAACCACGGACGCGGAATCCCTGAACCGCATGCTGAGCGAGGCGTTGAGCGGAATGACCGTCCGCGACGCGGTCGCCCATGTGGCCGAAGCGACCGGCCATTCCCGGCGCGATCTCTACCAGCGCGCCCTGACCCTGGCCAAAGCCGGGAAGTGAAGGAGATGAAGGCCGGCCAGGCCTCGCATGCGCGCGCCCGTCGGCGGAAGGCCTGGCGATACGGCCGCCTGGCCGAGTGGGCTTGCGCCGCGATGTTGCGGCTCAAGGGCTACCGCATCCTCGCCCGGCGCCTCAAGACGCCGGTCGGCGAAATCGATCTTGTCGCGCGGCGCGGCGGCACCATCGCCTTCGTCGAAGTCAAGGCGCGGGCGGAGCTGGCAACCGCGGCCGCGTCCATCAGCGGGGCTCAAAGGCGGCGCATCGTCCGCGCCGCCGCCGCCTTCCTTCAAGCGCGGCCCGGGCTCGACCGCCTCGATTGCCGGTTCGATGTCATGCTCGTCCGCCCCTGGCATCCGCCGGTTCATTTGAGCGACGCCTGGCGGCCGGATTGATCCCCCTTTTCGAGGCCGCCAAGCCGCCATTAGAATGGCCCTCGTCGGTCGGAGAAACATCTGTTGGGAGTCGTCTTGATGAAAAGCCTGTCCTCTGTCTGCCGCGCCGCGATGATGGCCGTCGTCCTTATAGGGACGTCGGGTTGCGCGGGCCTGATCGTCGGTGCCGGGGCCACGGCGGGGGTTGCCGCTTATGAGCAGCGCAGCGTCGGCGATCAAGCTAAGGACATCAAAATTCATACCCAGATCACAAGCGCCTGGCTCCAATACGACCAGATGTTCCCCATCGATTTCGGGGTTGAGGTTTACGAGGGACGGGTCCTGCTGACCGGGATCGCAAAGGAGGAGCAGAAACGCGCCGACGCGGTGCGTCTTGCCTGGACGGCGGACGGCGTGCGAGAGGTCTACAACGAAATCCAGGTCGGCGAGGGAGGCAATGTGGCCCGCGATTCCTGGATCACGACCCAGCTGACGTCGAAGATCACCTTCGATAAGCAGATCTCCGCCATCAACTACTCGATCGAAACCGTTGATGGCACGATCTATCTGATCGGGGCCGCCAAAGACCAGGCGGAGTTGGACAAGGTCATCGCCCACGCCCGGACCATCGAGTTCGTCCGCAAGGTCGTCAGCCATGTGGAGGTCAAGGGCGTCTCATGAACGTGCCGGCCAACCCGCATGCCCGCCTCGCCGAACTGGGGACAAAGCCCGACTCCGAGATTGATTTGTTCGAAGGGGCCCTTCTGCTGGCGTCGATCGAGGAGCCCGGGGCCCAGCACGAACCCTATCGCCGTCACGCCGAAAAGCTGGCGGACGATGTCCGAAGCTACGCCGGCGGCACAGCCCTGGACCGGGATGTCGATGGGCGCCTAGAGGCGCTTCACTGGATCATCGCCCAGCAGAACGGTTATCGCGCGGACGAAACCGTGTATGACGACCTCGCCGCGGCCAACATGATGCGGGTGGTCGATCGCCGCCTGGGGCTGCCGGTGACGTTGGGGGTGCTGTATATCGAGATCGCCCGGGCGCAGGGATGGACAGCGGCGGGAATCGATTTTCCCGGCCGCTTTCTGGTCCGCCTGGACCATGGCAGCCGGCGCCTAGTCTTCGACCCGTCCGAGGCGAATCGGGCCTTGACGGCGGCCGATCTGAGGCGTCTGTTGAAGTCCGTCTCGGGGCCAAAGGCCGAACTGATGCCCGGCCACTACGCCGTTGCGACCGACCGGGATATCCTGCTTCGCATCCAGAACAACATCAAAGTGCGGTTGCTCCGGGCCGGCGAGCTGGGGACCGCCTTGCGCGTGGTCGAGGTGATGGCCGCTATAGCCCCCGACCGGGCCGAACTATGGCGGGAAACCGGACTGCTCAACGCCCGGCTCGGCAATCTTAAGACGGCGGTCGTGGCCTTGGAGGAGTATCATCGGCGCATCGGCGGCGATCCTCGGGGGCAGCGCACCGCGCTTCTCTTGCAGGAGCTGCGCAGCCGACTCAACTGAACGTTTCGGCGGGGCGGACATCCGGGCATCATCGCGCCGCCTCGTCCGATCCAGGTTTTCGTCCCGACACACCGATAAAGGCGAGCAACATGGCCCTGACGGTCGCGATCCAGATGGATCCCATCGAAAGCATCGACATCGATGCCGACAGCACCTTCGTCCTCGCGCTGGAGGCGCAGAAGCGGGGGCACGCTCTGTATCACTATCTGCCCCGCGATCTCGCCTATCTCGACGGTCGGCTTCTGGCCAGGGTTCGGCCGCTGCAAGTCCGGCGCGCCCATGGCGACCATTTCACCCTCGGCGAACCCCGCGACCTCGACCTCGCCGAAGCCGACATCGTCCTGATGCGGCAGGATCCGCCATTCGACCTCGCCTATATCACCGCCACCCATTTGCTGGAGCATGTGCACCCCCGAACCTTCGTGGTGAATGACCCGGCATCGGTGCGCAATGCCCCGGAAAAGCTCCTGATGACAGCGTTCCGCGAGCTCATCCCGCCGACCCTCATCACCAGCGATCGGGCGCGCGTCCACGCCTTCCGCGCGGAACACAAGGACATCGTCGTCAAGCCGCTCTACGGGAATGGGGGAGCCGGCGTCTTTCACCTGCCGCCGGGCGACGAGAACCTCAACGCCCTCCTCGAAATGTTCGAGGACGTCTCCCGCGAGCCCCTCATGGTTCAGGCCTACATCCCGGAAGTCCGGCAGGGCGACAAGCGGATCATTCTCATCGACGGCGAGCCCGCCGGGGTCATCCTTCGCGTGCCGCAGGTGGGCGAGGCGCGGTCCAACATGCATGTCGGCGGCAAGGCGGTGAAGGAGAGCTTGAGCGAGCGAGACCGCGAGATCTGCGCGGCCATCGGCCCGACACTCAGGGAGCGGGGCTTGATCTTCGTCGGCATCGACGTGATCGGGCCTTACCTGACGGAAATCAACGTGACCTCCCCGACGGGACTGCAGGAGATCAACCGTTTCGACGGTTGCTGTCTCGAAGCCGGCATCTGGGACGCCATCGAACGCCGATACCAGGCCAGCCGGGACGCGTGAGACGGCCTCTCGATTCATTCCGAGAACGTAACGATCCGTTCTACCTCGATGAACCAGATCAGATCGCGGCCGGGAAAAAGAGGTATGCCACAATATTTGGACAACCGCTGCTTCAACACTACAATCTTTTGTTGACAGGCGGCGGAACGCCAGGTAAGAAAAGCGCGCACAAGTGCATGGACGCGGAAAGCAAAACCTGACGCTATAGTGTGGGGGCTCGGCAATTTTTTGCCGAGCCCCTGGTGCTTTCGTGAAGATCTTTTTGATTTTGGGCCGCATGCAGCCAGCTGAACGTGAAGCCGGAGAGGAGCGTTCAGCGGCGCTTGGCGACCGGAATAGAGGCCACCCCTCCATGCCGTAAAGGCATAAAAAAGGAGGCGCCAAGTGCTCAGACGCGGAGTCTTTGCATGCACCCCGGAGGATGCCCCTGACGCCTCCCGACCGGTCTGCCCGGAGGCTTCTCGGTCCACGCGGTTCCTGTTCCGAAGAACGCTCGCCGCGCAAGAAGAAGTATCCAACTGTTTCAGCTTTGTTGCAATTGCCGAATCGGGTGTTTGCGCAATTTCTTGTGGATAAACCTGTGATTTTTTTATGGAAATTACGTGGATAAGTTGAAAACCCTTCGAAAAAGATCCGGC
>JANQJG010000237.1 GCA_028281785.1 Rhodospirillales bacterium | reverse complement strand
CTGCACGCAGTCGTCGGCCAGGCCGTCGTCGCGCAGCAGGCGAAAGGCCACGGCCCGCATCCAGCCGATGTTGGCGCGCACGAAGCGGGTCGCCTGTGCATCGTCGCCAGCCCTCAGGCCGGCGATCATCTCCTCTTCCGAGGACTCTTCGGACGAAGTCCGGTCGTCCTGCAACGGCCCCCCACTCTGCCTTTCCGGCAGTCCTTGCTCCAGCTTGCCCGAAAGGGACAAGGAATGGAATGCAATGTTCAACCCGGTGGCCGCCTCAATCGAGGACCGCCTCTTCCAGCAGGACCGCCCAACCGGCGCCGTGCATGTCCCGGTCTTCGCGGCTGCCCTGCACCACCGGGCGCGGCAGGCTGAACTTGACCACCATGAGATCGGCGATGTCGAAGCGTTTGATGTCGCCGGCCGGTGCCCGATAGAGATCCGCCACGCGCTCGGTCGAGAGGCGCGCGGAGACCGTCTCGAAGGCCTCCGGCGTGCCGCAGAAGATGTCGATGGTCAGCCAGAAGGGCCCGGCGTTCTTCGAGCGCACCTTGAGCACGAGATCAGACAAGCGCGGCACTGCCGACCTCCTCCACTTCCAGCCGGAAGGCAACCATCGGATCGTCCAGCGCCATCACGTGGTTGAGCGCGAACTCGTAGAGCGGACCGCGGTCGGTGGTCGCCGGCGAGTAGGGAAAGGAGAAGGTCGGTAGCTCCTCGTTCTCGGTCAGGGGATAGTGCAGGACGAAGGGATTGATGAGACGGCCGATCTCGGCGGCGGTCTCCTGCGTCTCGGCTGTGACGATCCCGAGGACCCCGACCTCGCCCGGTGTGCCTTCGCGGTTTTCCAGGGCGCCGAGGGCGGCATCGATGCCGATGAGGCGGAAGTCCAGGTGATAGGCGCCGGGGCGCAGCCCCATCCGCGTTTCGATTTCCCCCTGCAGGAAGGCCGAGAGCTTATCGACCCAGGCCCGCGCCCGGGTGACGTAGTCATTGCTGCGTAGAATGGCGAGGATGGTGGTCTGATAACCGGCGATCCGCGCGCCCTCCAGTTTCACGGTATAGGGGCCGGGGACCCAGCGCGATCCCTCGACCCGCACGCGCCGCGCGTCCAGCGCGCGGTAGCGGGCCTCACGGACGTCGAGGCGGCCGCCGGGCTCGTAGAGCACGAAGGGATCGGAATTCTCATAGAGCATATGCGCCGAGACCGAGTGGGGCGTGCAGCTTGCGTTCGCCGCCATGGGCTCCACCGTGAAGCCGGTCTCGTCGAACTCGACGAGGATGACGCCGGAGGTCGGGTTGGTGGAGCAGAGCGCGCCGCATTCGGCGATCTTGGCGCCATGCCAGGCGGCGCCCGCGTGGTCGCCGCGCAGCAGGGGCAGGGCGGCGATGGTCGCGGTGTCGGTGGTCCGCCCGCAGATGACGATCTCGGCCCCGGTCCCGAGCGCGGCCTGGACCTGTTCCGCCCCGGCCAGCGCGACGACGTTGGAGAGACCGAGGACGCTGTCGGCATCGATCGCGGGGGCGGGCGCCAGGGGCGTCACGCGGCCCTCGCGCAGCGCGGCGGCGACCCGCCCTTGCGGCTGGCTGGCATAGAGCAGGGCCAGCTTCGGCGTCTGATTGAGTTCGCGGGCCAGCTCGCGGGTGATCTCGGCCATCCAGTCGACGGTCGCATCGGTGCCGCAGGTGCCCGCCGTGCCGATGAGGAGGGGCACGCCGGCTTCGGCACGCGCCAGCATTAGTTGCCGCCATTCCGACTTGGTCGCGGCGCGGGAGTATTTCGAGACGCCGGCGCCCAGGCTGTAGGGCCCGCTGTCGGTCGACCCGCCGTCGATGGCGATGATGTCGGGGCGGGCCGCGATGCCGCGGGCCAGCGCCTCCCGGTCGAAACCGAGGCCCAGAACGCCAGATGGCACAAGAACGCGGGTCGGCATAATGCCTCCTCAAGTTGGGCGCGGATGAGTTGCCTTACCGCTTGGCGGTCACGGCGCTTTCCCACTCCGACAGAAAGGCGCGGCGCTTCAGGGAGTCGAGGAACACCAGCAGGCCGGGGCCGAGGCGGATGGGGATCA
>JANQJG010000220.1 GCA_028281785.1 Rhodospirillales bacterium | reverse complement strand
GCCGCCGGCGCCGTTTGCGACCTCTATTCAAGACAGGAATGCGAAAACTACTTCACCGCCGCAGGCTATGAGACCAATTAAATGCGACACGCTCTAGTGTGATGGTTCCGAAGTCGGGCACATTATGTGTGCCCGACTTCGGAAGCTGAATCACACGAGAATCAACAAGTTCGTGTGCCGATTCAGGCGATTAAATGGTATTGTAGAGCGATTCCATTTAATCGCGATCTGATCTAGGTATCGACGATCAGCGTCTCGACCGAGAAGATCGGTGGCAGGTGCTGAGCCACGCAGCTCCAGCGTTCGCCTTGGTCGGCGCTGGCGAACAGCGTGCCCGTATTGGTCCCAAAATAGACGCCCGTCGGTTCGAGCCGGTCGGTGGCCATGGCTTGGCGCAGCACGCCGAAGAACACGTTCTGTTGGGGCAGGCCCTCCCGCAGGTCCTGCCAGCTGTCGCCGCCGTCCCGGGTGCGCCAGACGGCGGCCTTTCCATCGGGAACATATCTGCCGGCGATGTCGCCGTTGAGCGGGACCAGAAAGAGCGTCGCCGGGTCCCGGGGGTCGGCCGCGGCGGGAAAACCGAATGTCGAGGGCAGACCCGCCTCGATGCTCTCCCAGTTTTGGCCTCCGTCCTCGGAGCGATACATGCCGCAGTGGTTCTGCTGATACAGGCGGTCCGGCATCCCTGGCGCCATCACCAGGCTGTGCACGCACTGGCCGTATTCGGGATAGTTCTGGCCCTCCGGCAGGAAGTCGGCCCTGGTGCCCCGGTTCCGCGCTTCCCAGCTCTCGCCGCCGTCCGCGGTGTGGAACACGCCACCCGCGGAGATCGCGACCCAAAGCCGCCCGTCGTCGTCGGGGTGACGGAGGATGGAATGCAGGATGAGCCCGCCTCCACCCGGCTGCCACTCGGTCCGCGACGGGTGATCTCGCAATCCGGCGACATGCCGCCAGGACTGGCCGCCATCCTCGCTCCGGAACAGACCGGCCGGCTCGACGCCCGCATAGAGGCCGTTCGCGCCTGGCGCCACGCTCCAAACCGACTTGATCGGCTCTTCGCCGGCCTCATAGGCCAGCCCCTCGCTCGAATGCGTCCAGGTTTTGCCCAGATCCGTGGATTTCCAGACCGCGGGGCCGAACCACGCGTCGCCGCCGCCGCCATAGATCGTAGCGGTCGCCGGATCGGCGATCACATGGTTCATCGGCCAGGTCTCGCAAAAAGGCCCGCGAAGCTCCCATGAGCGCCTCTCCGAATCGCTTTCGAAGATGAAGGCCCCTTTCTTCGTTCCCAGTAAAACAAGGACGCGCGCCGCCATCCCCACCTCCTCTCGCTGCCGTAAAGGGCATATGGGGAAGCGTTGGCTTGGCTTCAGCGCCTTTCCGAGAGAAGACTCAGCAGGAACCGCCGGGCGTCCTCATAGATCCCGGGCGCGGTGCTCGCGCGGGGGCCGGCCACGTTGAGCACGCCGATACCGTTGCTCTCGATCCACCGGCGCACCGCGTGGCAATCGGTCTCGGCGTCGAAATCCACGATGAAATAGGGGCGGCCCAGGGATTCGGCACATTCGACGGTATACGCCGTCCCGCCCGTGGGCGCGCCCCGCGTAAGGATCAGCGTTGCGTCGGAATCCCGGGCGTTCTCGCGGGTTCGGGTCTGATAGGCGCGTGACCGCGTTTCGCGCATGGGATAGATGGGCGGGACCACGCCGTCCTCGGCGCGGCGTCCCCGGGGCACCCAGCCGCCGCAGGGTATCCCGAGTTCGAGGGCGACATCCAGCGCCGCGCGGTCGACGCCCGTCTGGCCCCCGGATACGATCCGAACAGACAATTGGCGCCGCGATGGCGGCCTAAGCCGCCATCAGCATTTCTTCCAGCTTTTCGGCCGCCTTGTCGCGATCGATGTTCTCGACCGCCGCGAGCTCGCAGGCGAGGCGATCCAGCGCCGCTTCGTAGATCTGCCGCTCGCTGAAGGACTGATCCGGCTGATCGACGCGCCGGTGGAGATCACGAACCACCTCGGCGATGGAGACGGGATCGCCCGAGTTGATCTTGGCCTCGTATTCCTGGGCCCGCCGGCTCCACATGGCACGTTTTACCCGGGCCCGTCCCTTGAGGGTCGAGAGCGCGTCCTTCATGATCTTTTGCGTGCTCAGCTTACGCAGGCCGGAGGTCGGGACCTTGTTGACCGGAACCCTCAGCGTCATGCGGTCACGGGGGAACGAGATGACAAGCATCTCCAGGGTAAGGCCCGCCACGTC
Source organism: Rhodospirillales bacterium (assembly GCA_028281785.1). Lineage (GTDB taxonomy): Bacteria > Pseudomonadota > Alphaproteobacteria > Rhodospirillales > Shumkoniaceae > JANQJG01. Next base: position 30,419 of record JANQJG010000220.1, on the reverse strand, counting down.
TTGGGTTTCGATGGCCGTGACCGATCCCACACCGTGGGTAGGATACACAACCCAGTCACCGGCTGCGTACTCAGTCTTTTTTCCCATTTCAGTCTCTTCTCTTTTCCCTCGAATCGTTGTGTCCAAGGCTCATGCCAAGTGATCGCAAAAACACACGCACCCGACGTACCGACGTCGGGCGCCTCCCGCGCCTAGGATTTCCAATCAGACCCCTCCCCAGGGTATCGGCCGGACGGATTGACCCACCCTTTGAGACCGAGATGAATCGATCTCGAAGCACTTATAACACAATTTTGTCATAAAACCTAGTACCCGGGTGCGGCGACCACAGGTTTCTCGAAGGGCCGGAAATCAGGTCCCTTTGCCCGGATTTTTGCTCAGATGCTGCCGCTTGTCCGGTTTGCCCTTCCATTCCTCGGAATCCGGCATAGGTTCGCCCTTGCGCGTGATGTTGGGCCATTGCTCGGAGAAACTGCGGTTGATTTCCACCCACTCCTCGATTCCGGCCTCGGTATCGGGCAGGATGGCCTCGGCCGGGCATTCCGGTTCGCAGACACCGCAATCGATGCACTCGTCCGGATTAATCACAAGAAAATTCTCCCCCTCGTAGAAGCAGTCGACGGGGCACACTTCAACGCAATCCATAAACTTGCATTTGATGCAATTTTCAGTGACGACATAGGTCATCGGGCGGTTCTCTTCAGCCTTTTCAATTCCAACGGGACCATGTTTCGGCCCATTTACTTATGTTGCCCCTTCAGCGAGTCAAGCCGCGCGAGAACCCGCTTGCGGGCGGCGCCGCTGTCGCGGTCCTCGACGAACAACAGGCCAGCGACACGTCGGACGAGGCCGGCCTCATAATCGTGTAGCTCTCCATCGGCGTAAGCCACTTCCCACAACATTTCAACAATCAGCAGCCTCTCGGCCGGTGACAATTTGTCTTTGATGACCCGCGTGAAACCGTAGAGCTGGGTCGAGTCCGAGACCCGTTCCTCGCCGGCTTCGATCAAAGTCCTCGCGTCCTCGGCCGAAAGCGAGAAGTGGAGCTCCAGAAGGCTGCCGATGGTGCGCCGCTCGTCCTCGTCGAACCGTCCGTCGAGACGCGCCGCCTCGACGAGCAGCGCCGCGGCGGCGAGATGAAGCTTGTCGGCGGCGGCATCGCCCTGGGTCTCGGATGCCGCCTCACCGAAGAAAAGCTCTTTGAGTTTCGGAAGCATTCATGCTGCGTATCACAGCCGGGAAGGGTGGAGCAAGCTTGCCGCCGCGCCGCTCAACGGCCGTTGATGCCATAATGCCGAAGGCCGTCTCGATAGGTGGCGAGCGCCTGCTTGAATCCCAGAAGCGAGACGACCGTCTGGTAGGGTTGGGGGACCCCCGGTGCCCTCGTGTTCAGAAGCAGCATTTCACCGGTCTCGAACCGCTTGATCAGCGTCCGGGCCTCGTTGTCCCGCCACCGGGCTTCGCCCACCCGCGAGGCCGTGATCGGGAGGGATTCCTTGGAATCGATCCAAAGCTCGGACGCCGCGGTCCCGTCGATCGGGTGATAGATCCGGATGGTGACGGTGGGCCCTTCCGATCCCCGCTCGGAAACCTCGATGCTGGCCGAGCCCTCCCGGGACCCGAGCGAAGGCGGCGGCGCGGTAAGGGTGCAGTCCTTGCGGCCGGTCGGCTCGTCGCGCGTGCAGATGACCGTCCAGTCCCCGAAGGTATGATAGTAGAGGATGTAGGCCCCGCGGGCCGGTACAGCCGCCATCGCCACTATGAGGGCCGCAAGGATGACCGCCCTTCCCCCGAAGATCCGGCGACATCCGTCTCCAGCCGTCAGCATTCGCGTTTTCTTGGTCATTCCATATTCCCCCTCAATCGGTCGATGGCGCGGCGGTCCGCTTTGGTCGGACGCCCCGCGCCCCGCTCGCGCCGTGCCGTGTCGGCCTTGGCCGAACCCTCGCCCCCGCGCGGCAAAGGCGGCTGCAAGTCGGCATAGAGCGTCTGGGCTTCCGGGGCGGGCCCGCGTCGCTGTCCCAGGGCCCGGATCTCGATCACGCGGATTTCCCGTCCCTGTGGAAAGGTGAGCACGTCCCCGACGCGAACCGCGTGGTGGGCCTTGTCGACCGGCGTGCCATTCACGCGGACACGTCCCGATGCGCACAGCTTGGCGGCCGTCGTCCGGCTCTTGAAGAAACGGGCGAACCACAGCCATCTGTCGACACGCAGGCTGTCAGCGGTCATTGCGGCTTGGCCAAGTCGCGCAATTTCGCGAAGGGGGACGGTTCGGCGGTCCGGGTTCGGCGGCCGTGCGGCTTGGATGTCGACGGTCGGCGGGGCCTTTGTTTTCGCGACGGTGCGTAGCGCAGCTGTTCATCCATTTGACGTGCACGGAATCCGATCCCGGCCAAGACCTCGCCCATCTCCTCGGCGTCGCAGTCCAGCAGGGCCGCAACGTCGGGACTTATGGCGAACGGCCCCTTCGCGGACAGTGACCATGCCCGGGCGGCCAGGCGCTCCAGGGCATCGATACGCACGGCCAACTTTCTGAAACGGCGATAACCAACAGCGTCATAGAACCGGTCGGGCACGTCCTCTCCCGCCGGCAGCGATTGGCGGTTCCCCGCGACGGCAGCGGGCGCGGTCGTAAGACCTTCATGGGCCGTCCACAGAACCGCGCGCAGCGCGATGGCGGAGGGCCGCAAAAGGCCCGGGAAGAACACGCTGGTCCGCCCGATGCGGACGCCGAGGCGGCGCAGGGCCCGCCGATCGTCGCGGCTCAGCGCGGCGATCTGTGCCTCGGCCTGAACCCGTGGCACGGCCCCCAATGCTTCCGTGAGCTGGAACACGAGCCCGCGCGCGGCGCCCTCCAATCCGGCGTCCCGCGCGGCCAGCATCGGCCTGAGCTCCGACGAAACGCGCGCCGTCATCCAGGTTTCGAGCCGTCCGCGAACACGGTCCCGATGCGCCGTTTCCAACAGATCGCTGGCCAGCGGATCGATCGCGGGCGAGAGCGGATCGCGGCCCTTGGCCAGTCGGGCAACGGCGTCGCCCCGCCACAGAATGCGCGTGCCGGCCAGCGAGAACGCCTCGTCCGCCTCGGCCTCCAGACCCGTGACGCGCCTGTCGACCTCGCCGCGCAATGCCTTCAACGCCGCGTTGGTGACCGCCTTGTGGGGGCGTCCGTTGCCGCCCTCGTCCTCGTCGGCAGCGAAGCGGAAAGCGGTCAGGCGGCCGACGTGATGGCCCTCCACCAGAACGTCCCCCTTGCGGCTGACCGCCGCCGTCAGGTCGGCCTGATCCTTCATGCGTCTGACCAGCACCGCCGTCCGGCGATCGACGAAGCGCTGGGTCAGGCGGTCGTGAAGGGCATCGGACAGCCGGTCCTCGACGGCCCGGGTGCGCTCTTGCCAACCGACCGCGTCCTCCAACCAGTCGCCGTGGAACGAGACGTAGGTCCAGGTTCGGATATTGGCGATCCGCTGGGCCAGGGTTTCGATGTCGCCGTCCGCCCGGTCGACGCGCTTCACGTGTTCCGCGATCCAGTCGGTGGGCAGGCGTCCGCCGGGACCGATCAGATATCGATAGATGCGGGCGAGCAAACGGGTATGGCCGTCGGTCAGGACATTGCCGAAATCGGGAATGCGGCACACATCCCACAGCCGCCCCACGGCGCCCGGCGTATCGGCCAATCCCGCGACCTCCGGCTCGCGGGCCAGGGCGGCGAGGGCGAGCTCGTCATCGGCGGCCCGCGCCCGCACCAGGCCGGCGGCCACGGGCGGCTGCGCGAGAGAGGCCTGGAGCGCGGCGAGGGAGGTATAGCGCAGGCGCGAATTACGCCAGAAGACCGTGCGCAGGGCGTCGAAGCTGTGGGTCTCGATGCGCTCGATAACCTCCGGGTCCAACGGCCCGATGTCGTTGGTCGTGCCGAAGGTCCCGTCGTTCATGTGCCGGCCGGCGCGGCCGGCGATCTGGGCCAGCTCCGGGGGCGTCAGCTGGCGGGGAACGCGGCCGTCGAACTTGCGCGTCTGGGCAAAGGCGACATGGTTGACATCCATGTTCAGGCCCATGCCGATCGCATCCGTCGCCACCAGATAGTCGACCTCGCCGGCTTGGTACATGGCCACCTGGGCGTTGCGCGTGCGCGGGCTGAGAGCGCCGAGGACGACCGCCGCGCCGCCGCGATGCCGGCGAACGAGCTCGGCGATGGTGTAGACGTCGGCGGCCGAGAAGGCGACCATCACCGAACGCGAGGGCAGGCGGGTGATCTTGCGGCTTCCGGTATAGCTGAGGGTGGAGAAGCGCGGCCGGCTCTCGAAGCGGATGTCGGGGATCAGCCGCCGGATCAGCGGCTTGATCGTCTCCGCGCCCATGAACATGGTCTCGTTTTCGCCGCGGGCATGCAGCAGGCGGTCGGTGAAGACGTGGCCGCGATCGGGGTCGGCGCACATCTGGATCTCGTCGACGCCCAGGAAGGCGACCGGACGGTCCAGCGGCATCGCCTCCACCGTGCACAGGAAGTAACGTGCGCCGGCCGGGACGATTTTCTCCTCGCCGGTGATCAGGGCGACCTGGTTACGGCCGCGAAGGCGCACCGCGCGGTCGTAGTTCTCGCGCGCGAGCAGGCGCAGCGGGAAGCCGATCATGCCGGAGTGGTGGCCGAGCATCCGCTCCATGGCGAGGTGGGTCTTGCCGGTATTGGTGGGGCCGAGAACGGCGACGATCCGGGCCCTGGCCGACGAGATCTGCATGGCGAGAAGATCCCCCCTTCCTGCCGGTATTGCAAGCCCAGGCACATCCTGGCGGCGCACGGCGCCCGACAGAGATTTAGGTTCGCGGGGCTGCCTTCTCCACCATCGGCACGAAAGCGACAGGCAGGACGCCCCGGCTTCTGATGGCGCCTTCCGGGCCTTTTGTGTACAGCCTCAGCTCCTGACCCATGATCCTGTGCCCGACCGGCGCGACCATGCGACCGCCCTCCGCGAGCTGCGCGACCAGCTCCTCCGGCAGGCGTGGGGGCGCCGCGGTCACGATGATGGCGTCGAACGGCGCTTCCTCGGGCCAGCCGCCATGGCCGTCGACATGACGCACCTCCACATGGTCATAGCCAAGGCGTCGCAGCCTTTCACGTGCCGTATCGGCCAGTTCCACGATCACTTCCACGCTGTAGATCCGGGCCGCGAGCTCGGCCAGCACGGCGGCCTGATAGCCCGAGCCGGTGCCGATCTCGAGCACGCGGTCCTCCGGGGTAAGGTCCAGCAGGTCGGTCATCAAGGCGACGACAAAGGGTTGAGAGATCGTCTGGCCGTGCCCGATGCCCCGCGGACGGTTGATATAGGCCAGGGGCAGGTCCTCGGGCAGAACGAATTCGTGGCGGGGCACCTTGGCCATCGCCGCCATCACCCGGTCGGACAGCTTTTCCCGGCCCGTCATATGGCTGGTGTCGCGGGTGTCCAGCTCGATCTCTTCGAGCAGCCGATTGCGCGCCAGTTCTTGCTCGGTCGGGTTCACGGCCTTTTCCCCCTGCGCCCAGCTTGCGGGGCCGGCTGGTCAGCGTCAAGCGCCACCGGCGCCTCGGGCTTGCGGCGGTCACGGCACTGACACATATCTGGCGGCATCACCATACCGGGTACAACGTTCGCGATATCGGAGTGTTTCGCAGCCATGGCGGAAGAACGGCATGTCTTTCAGGCGGAGGTCAGCAAGCTCCTCGACATCGTCGCCCACTCGCTCTACAGCCATAAGGAGATCTTCCTCCGCGAACTCGTCTCCAACGCGTCGGACGCTTGCGACCGGTTGCGGCACGAGGCCCTGACCCGGCCGGAGCTCGTCGGCGGCGACGCCGATTTCCGGATGCGCATCGAGATCGACAAGGCGGGTAGGAAGCTGACGGTCGCCGACAACGGGATCGGCATGAACCGGCAGGAGGTCAGCGACAATCTCGGCACGATCGCCCGTTCCGGCACCCAGGCCTTCGTCGAGCAGCTGGCGGCCGGCGCCGGCAAGTCGAACGGGCAGGAAGTGGCGCTGATCGGGCAGTTCGGGGTCGGCTTCTATTCCGCCTTCATGGTCGCCGAGAAGGTCGAGGTGCTGACCCGCCGCGCCGGCGAGGACGAGGCTTGGCTATGGACCTCCGACGGTCGGGGCGAATACACGATCGCCGAGGCCGAGCGGCCGGAGCGCGGGACCTCGGTCACGCTGCATCTCGGGAAGGACGAGGACGAATTCCTGGACCCCGGGCGCCTGCGGTCCATCGTCACGACCTATTCCGACCATATCGGCTTCCCCATCCTCCTGGTCGAGGAAGCGGGCAAGGAGGAGAAGCTCAACGAGGCCTCCGCCCTGTGGACCCGTCCGGCCAAGGAGATCACCGAGGAGCAGTACACCGAATTCTACCGTCACATCGGCCACGCCCTCGACGAGCCCTGGAAGACGCTGCACAACAAGATCGAGGGGGCGCTCGAATACACCAACCTCCTCTTCATTCCCAAGAGCCGGCCCTGGGACCTCTTCGATCCCGAGCGCAAGCCGCGGCTGAAGCTCTATGTCAAGCGGGTCTTCATCACCGACGACTGCGAGGCCCTTTTGCCGGCCTATCTGCGCTTTATGCGCGGCATCGTCGATTCCGAGGACCTCTCGCTCAACATCAGCCGGGAGATGCTGCAAAAGGACCCGAAGCTCGCCAAGATCCGGTCCGGGCTGGTCAAGCGCGTCCTCGGCGAGCTTACGAAGACGGCCAAGAAGTCCCCCGAGGACTATGTGGTCTTTTGGGAGAATTTCGGCGCCGTCCTCAAGGAGGGGCTCTACGAGGAATTTCAGAACCGCGACGAGATCCTGGCGCTCAGCCGCTTCCGCTCCACCGGCGCCGAGGGCTGGACCTCCCTGGAGGACTATGTCGGGCGTATGAAGGAGGGGCAGGACGCCATCTTCTACGTCACCGGCGAGGATGCCGACTCGCTCCGCCGCAGCCCGCAGCTGGAGGGCTTCCGGGCGCGCGAGGTCGAGGTCCTGCTTTTGACCGATCCGATCGACGACTTCTGGCTTTCGGCGATCGGTCAATATGCTGACAAGCCGTTCCGCTCGGTGACGCGCGGTGGCGCCGATCTGGAGAAGATCAAGGCCGCCCCGGAGGATCAGAAGGCCGAGGAGAAGGCTCCCGACGCGCCCGGTCTCGACCGCTTGGTCGCCGCGATCAAGCTTGCCCTGGGCGACTCCGTCAAGGACGTCAGAACCTCGAGCCGCTTGACCGAGAGCGCGGTTTGCCTTGTCGCCGACGAGGGCGACATCGACATGCGGCTCGAACGCCTGCTCAGGCAGCACAAACAGCTGGGAATGGCGGATGCGACGCCCCGCGTGCTTGAGATCAACCCCAGGCACCCGCTGATCCAGTGCCTGGCCGGACGCGCCGCCGACAACGCCGATGGCGGGGAGCTTGATGACGCTGCGCATCTGCTGCTGGATCAGGCGCGCATCATCGAGGGCGAGGCCCTGCCCGATCCGGTCGCCTTCGCGCGCCGCCTGTCGATGGTTATGGAGAGAGGAATGGCCGGATCAGCTGCGCCGGCTGCCTCGCAGGAGTCTTAGTCAGCGCGGCGCGCCGGCCATCGCGGGAGAGTTTGGCGCGGCCGTGTCATCCAGGGCGAGGAGGGCGGCGCCGAAAATCCGCCCCGTCATGTCCGATTGCACGATGATGGCGCAGGCGTCCCGTCCGTCGGCCACCATCTCGCCAATCGGCAAGGACAGCTCCATCGGCTCGCCGGTCCATTCTCCCACCCGTTTTAGATCCCGGACGACATGGGCGTACTTCAGTGTCCGTCCCCGGTTCTCGCCGCGCTTGATCGAGGTCTCATGGCCGCGGTCGAAGACCACCGACCAAACCGAGGAGGGCTCGGCCCGGTCGGACCCGCCGATCATCACTGTCGCGCCGCCATCCGTGGACCGGATTTCGACCGGTACGCGGGGCATCGTTCGCGCCTGGGCGATGCCGTTCAATACCGCCGGACGGTTGGACCCGGTCATCTGCGCCATGCCCTGGACCACCATTTGCGGCGTGTAGACGTATCCAAGACCGAATCGCTGGGCATAAACCCGCTGCCGCTGGGTATTGGCGGCGCTGGCGAAGGGGTCTCTCCAGCCGATGTAGTCCCAGTAATCCACGTGAAACGACAGTGCGAGAACATCCTCTCGCGATGCCAGCTCGCCGAGGAACGCGTCTGCGGGCGGGCAGGAGGAGCAGCCCTGCGAGGTGAAAAGCTCGACCACCGTCAGGTCGCGGCCGAGGGCTCCCGTCGTGTTCGCCGCGACCATCGCCAACGCGAACACAGCCATTCTCAATGCTCGAACCATCACCATGACATAGCCGAATCACCAAGGGGGGGCCAATCACATAGGGGTGATGCCGACGTGATTCGAATGCGGGACGCGCGGGCCAATACATCGCGGAAAAGTAAAAAAAACGGGGCCGGGAGGGTTTCCCGGCCCCGATGGAGGCTCGTCTAACAGGGAGGCTGACTTAAGAGACGAGTCGTCGGGCGTCGTGCTCTAGTGTCCCGATCGCGAGATTCGTTACATTGAATCTCGCGTGAATCGGCACACTAACTTGTTGATTCTAGAGCGGATCGCGACCAATCGGAAACACCGCATGTTTCCGATTGGTCGCGTGAATCCGCTCTACTTCAATGAGTTAGATTAGATTCACGCGATTAAATGGTGTTGTAGAGCGATTCCATTTAATCGCGATCTGATCTAGTGTGATTCAGCTTCCGAAGTTCGGCACACATAATGTGCCGAACTTCGGAACCATCACACTAGGGCCTGTTGACATTCAACACATCGATCTGGCTGGTGTCGAAAACCCGTCAGTTTTAGGAGCGAGGACGAAGGACATGCCGGGCATATTCGAGGACGAGCGACGCGGAAATGGGGGGTTTTCGCCCAGCCCCTTTGGGGTTCGGCCAAAATCGCCGCGGACGGGGTCGAGAATGCTCGAAAGTGGCCGGCACTTCCTTGCGCTTCTCTCCTTGTCCGCGACGATTTTGGTCTCGAACCAGATCGATGCGGTGAATATCAACAGGCCCTAGCTTAATAGCGTGCCCAGTAAGGCCGCGGATCATCCCAGTGCCACCGGTCCCGCTTCCAATCACCGCGGCTCTTGCGGACCACCCGGGTCTTCGTCCGCGTATGGGTGACGGTGCGCGTATGGGTCACATGCGTGCTCCGATCCACGTAGGTGCGCCGGTCGACATAGGTCCGGCGGTCGACATGGACCTGCGGCCGATGGACCTTGCGCGGCGGCACATAATGGACCGTATGGCCCCGCGCGTAGGACGGCTGGGAGTAGTGGCTGCCGCGGGTAATGTGATGGCCGATTCCGGCGCCGAGCAGTGTGCCGGCCGCTGTCGCGGCGAGCTTGCCGTCGCCCGAACCGAACTGGGAACCGACGAAACCGCCGGCCGCGGCGCCCAGCAGGACGCCGAAGATCTGGCCGTCGTTGGCGCGGGCTTCGTTCTGGAAGGCGCCGGCGCCGAGAATGCCGAGGCTGGCGATGGTGGCGATCAGAAGCTTTCTCATGGTGTTCACTCCTGCTGGCCCGAAGGCATGGATCTCGCTTCTGCAAGGGCAATGAAAGGCCCAGGCGGAATTTCTCGCGACCTGGGCCTTCGGGGCAGGAGTACAGCGAGGGCCGCCAGTGCCGGCAGAAAAAGTGCGTCCATGATCGACCTCGTGCTTCGACTTTGCTCAGCATGGGGTCAATCATTTCAAAAAGTTACCTCATCCTGAGCTTGTCGAAGGATGAGGCAAAGGGCCTCAGCGACTTTTTCGGTGCCCTGCTACGCCGCCTGTCGGATGTTCTTGAGCACATGCGGCAGGATGCCGCCGCTCTTGAGGTACTCGACCTCGTCCAGGGTATCGACCCGGCAGAGCAGCGTCACCTCCTCGGAGGAGCCGTCGGCGCGGTTCACGCGGCAGGCGACCGGCATGCCGGGCTGGATGCCGCCCGCCAGACCGGTCAGGTCGAAGGTCTCGCTGCCGTCGAGCCGCAGGGACTTGCGGTCGACGCCGTCCGGGAATTGCAGCGGCAGGATCCCCATCCCGACCAGATTGGAGCGGTGGATGCGCTCGAAGCTCTCGGCGATCACGGCCGAGACGCCGAGCAGGCGCGGGCCCTTGGCCGCCCAGTCGCGCGAGGAGCCGGAGCCGTACTCCTTGCCCGCAACCACGATCAGCGGCACGCCGTTCTGCCGATACGCCATCGCCGCGTCATAGATGGGCATGACCTTGCCGTCCGGCATGTGCCGCGTCACGCCGCCCTCGGTGCCCGGCGCCATTTCGTTGCGGATCCGGATATTGGCGAAGGTGCCCCGCATCATGACCTCGTGGTTGCCGCGCCGGCTGCCATAGGAGTTGAACTCCCGCGGCGCCACCTGATGGGATTGCAGGTACTCGCCGGCGGGACCGTCGTCCTTGATGCTGCCGGCCGGCGAGATATGGTCCGTGGTCACCGAATCGCCCAGGATGGCCAGCGGGCGGGCGCCCGGAATGTCGCGAATCGGAGATTTCGCGGCGGACGCTTCCTCCGTCGAGCCCTCCCCGACGCCGTCGAAGAACGGCGGCGACTGCACATAGGTCGAGGCGATGTCCCACCCGAACGTCATACTGGGCGCGGAGGCGATCTTCCGCCATTCCTCCGGGCCCTCGAAGACGTTGGCGTAGCGCTTGCGGAACATCTCCGGCGTCAGCACGCGGGCGATCGTGTCGTGGATCTCCTGGTTCGTCGGCCAGATGTCCTTGAGATAAACGGGGTTGCCGTCCCCGTCCTCGCCCAGCGGATCGTTGAGCAGGTCCACCTTCATCGAGCCGGCGAGGGCATAGGCGACCACCAGCGGCGGCGAGGCCAGGTAGTTGGCCCGTGTCAGCGCATGCACGCGCCCTTCGAAATTGCGGTTGCCCGAGAGCACGGAGGCCACGGCCAGATCCCCGGATTCGATGGCGTCGCTGATGTTCTCCGCCAGCGGTCCCGAATTGCCGATGCAGGTGGTGCAGCCATAGCCGACCAGGTTGAAGCCCATGGCGTCGAGATCCTCCTGCAGTCCCGCGCCCTGCAGATAGTCGCTCACCACCTGGCTCCCCGGCGCCAGGCTGGTCTTGACCCAGGGCTTGACCTTCAGCCCCTTGCGCCGGGCGTTGCGGGCCAGGAGCCCTGCGCCCATCATCACGCTCGGGTTCGAGGTGTTGGTGCAGGAGGTGATGGCGGCGATGACGATATCGCCGTCGTCGAGCGTGTAGTCCTCGCCCGCGACCGGGGCCTTCCGTTCCGCCGGGTCGCCCCCGGTCCGCAGGTTCGGCAGGGTGGCGTCGAACTCGGCCGCGGCGTGGCTCAGCGGCACCCGGTCCTGCGGCCGCTTGGGGCCGGCGAGGGACGGCTCCACCGAACCCAGATCGAGCTCAAGTGTATCGGTGTAGACAGGGTCCGGCATGCCCGATTCGCGCCACATGCCCTGCGCCTTGGCATAGGCCTCGACCAGGGCCACGCGGTCGTCCTCGCGGCCGGAGAAGCGCAGGTAGTCGATAGTCTTCTCGTCGATCGGGAAGATGCCGCAGGTGGCGCCGTATTCCGGCGCCATGTTGCCGATGGTGGCGCGGTCGGCGAGCGTGAGCTCGGCAAGGCCGTCGCCGAAGAACTCGACGAACTTCCCGACTACGCCCCGTGCGCGCAGCATCTGGGTCACGGTGAGCACGAGATCGGTGGCCGTGGTCCCCTCGGGCAGGCGCCCCGTCAGTTTGAAGCCGATGACCTCGGGAACGACCATCGAGATCGGCTGGCCCAGCATCGCCGCCTCGGCCTCGATTCCGCCGACGCCCCAGCCGAGAACGGCGAGGCCGTTGACCATCGTCGTATGGCTGTCGGTGCCGACCAGGGTGTCGGGATAGGCGAGTCGGCCGTCCTCGCCGCCGGTCCAGACCACCTGGGCCAGGTATTCCAGGTTCACCTGATGGCAGATCCCGGTTCCCGGCGGAACCACCCGGAAATTGTCGAACGCCTTCTGGCCCCAATGCAGCAGGGTGTAGCGCTCGCGGTTGCGCTCGAACTCCATTTCGGTATTGCGGCGAATCGCGTCCGCCGAGCCGAAATAGTCCACCATCACCGAGTGGTCGATCACCAGATCCACGGGGGAAAGCGGGTTGATCGCCTCCGGCTTTCCGCCCATCGCGACCATCGCGTCGCGCATCGCGGCGAGGTCGACGACGGCCGGCACGCCGGTGAAATCCTGCATCAGGACGCGGGCCGGGCGGAACGCGATCTCGCGACTCGAGCGCCGTTGTTCGAGCCACGCCGCGACGGCCTTGACGTCCTCGACGGTGACGGTGCGTCCGTCCTCCCATCTGAGCAGGTTTTCGAGCAGCACCTTGAGGGAATAGGGCAAACGCGAAATGTCGCCAAGACCGGCTTCGGCGGCGGCCGGCAGGCTGAAGTATTCGTAGGTCTTGCCGCCGGCTTCGAGTTGTCGGCGGGTGTTCAGCGTGTCCTGGCCGGATGCGGGCGTTGTGGGCACCGGATTCCTCCTTCCTCCATATTCTTCATTGTCGACGGCAACGGCCGGCCCATCGGGGTGCGCGGCGGCCGGGCGACGGCGATCCTTCGGTACATAGCGAGATATCTTGCGATCTTAACATATGATGCCCGCGCCAGGATGCCAGTGCTCTTCATATTCTGTTTTAATTTGAAAGGGTTGGCCCGGTTTTCAGCACCGCCGGTCGGCAAGTCTCCGGGGGTGTCCGAGCACATTCGGCATAAATTCGCCACAATTTCCTCCTTAACTGAAAACATAATAAGAACCCCCTCGTTTACATAACCAGGGGCTCCCCCCCGCCTCTGGTTCCCCTGACCGACACGACGTGTCGGGCTCCGCGGCCGAGGTCCTCACGGACTTCGGCCGTCTTTCCCCGCGTACCCGGCTTCGGCGGGCAACACCTTCTTTTTCGATGGAAACTGGGCTACCGTCGGCACCTCCTCGGCGGCTAGAGACATGCTCTAGCCCTGCAACCATTCGCGGTCTCCCGATGAACCGTTTCACAGGCCATGATCTTGACTGTATCCGCGGGGAGCGACTCGTCTTCACCGGGCTCCGATTCGAACTCGCGCAGGGAGAAGCGCTGGTGCTGGTCGGCGCGAATGGGAGCGGTAAATCGAGCCTGCTGCGCCTGATGGCCGGATTTCTGCGCCCGGCCCGCGGGGAGCTGCGGTGGAACGGCGCGAGTCTTTCCGAGGATCCCGAGGGGCATCGCGCGCGGATCTGCTATGTCGGCCATCTCGACGCCGTGAAGCCGGTGCTGACGGTGGCGGAAAACCTTGGCTTTTGGGCGGAGCTTTGGGGCGGCGGCCTGGAGTCGGTGGGGCCGGCCCTACGCGCGTTCGGCGTCGACCATCTCGCCGATGTGCCGGGGCGCTTCCTCTCGGCCGGCCAGAAACGCCGGGTCAACCTGGCCCGAATGGCTGTTTCGCGGACCGCCGCGCTCTGGCTCCTCGACGAGCCGACGACCGCCCTCGACCGGGCCGGGGTCGCCGCGCTCGGCAAGGTCCTCGCGGCGCATCGCGGCCGCGGCGGGATGGCGGTCGTCGCCACCCATTCGGAACTCCCCCTCGACGGATCGAAGCTCCTGGATCTGGGCTATTTCGCGATGGCCGAGGTGCCGGTGTGACCCGGCTGGCCTGCATCCTCGGGCGGGAGTTCAGGCTGGCCCAACGGCACGGCATGGACAGCGTGCTCGTCGTCGTCTTCTTCGTTCTCGCGGTCGTGCTGTTCCCGTTCGGCGTGGGGCCGGAACCCAACATCCTGGCCCGAATCGCGGCCGGCGTTCTGTGGGTGGCCGCCCTGTTCGCGACCATGCTGGGTCTGGAACGCCTTTTCCAGGCCGACTACGAGGATGGCAGCCTGGAACTCCTGATGCTGACGCCGCTCCCCCTGGAAGGTGTCGTGCTGGCCAAGGTGGCGGCGCATTGGCTGACCACCGGCCTGCCGCTTCTGATCGCCGCCCCGCTCCTCGCCGCGATTCTGAACATGAATGTGGCCGGCTTCCTGGTGCTGATCCTGGCCCTCCTTCTCGGCACCCCCACGCTCAGCCTCATCGGGACCGTCGGCGCCGCGCTGGTCCTGGGCTCACGGCGCGGCGGCATTCTGCTCTCCCTGCTGGTGCTGCCGCTCTACATTCCGGTGCTGATTTTCGGCGTCAGCGCCGTCGACGCAGCCATCGGCGGGTTCGGGGTGCGGGCTCAGCTTCTCATTCTCGGCGCTTTTCTGCTCGCCTCCCTGGCGCTTTGTCCCTGGGCGGCGGCGGCGGCCCTGCGGCAGGCCCTGGAATAGGCGGGAGTACCCCCTATCACGGTTATGTGACACGCCATATATTAGAGAGTCCTATGGATTCCGTTGTCCCGGGACGATAAATACGGGCGGGGCCTCGGCAAAAGGGAACGAATGCACCGATTCGCCAATCCCAACCGCTTCATGCAGATCAGTGGTGCCCTGCTGCCCTGGACGGCGGCGTCGACCGTTCTGCTGGTCGCTGCGGGGCTCTATCTCGGCCTGTTCCGCGCGCCGCCCGACTATCAGCAGGGCGAAAGCGTGCGCATCATGTATGTGCATGTGCCGACGTCCTGGATGGCGATGTTCTGCTACACCTTCCTCGCCGGGTCCGCCGCCGTCGGCCTGATCTGGAAGCATCCTCTCGCCGATCTCTCTGCGAAGGCGGCCGCGCCGATTGGCGCCTGCTTCACGCTGCTCGCGCTGGCCACGGGTTCGCTCTGGGGCAAGCCGATGTGGGGCACTTGGTGGGAGTGGGACGCGCGTCTGACCTCGGTGCTGGTGCTATTCTTCCTCTATCTGGGGTACATCGCCCTGGTCAACGCCTTCGACGACCCGACGCGGGGCGTCCGCGCGGGCTCGATTCTCGCCCTCGTCGGCTTCGTCAACGTGCCGATCATCAAGTTTTCCGTCGATTGGTGGAACACCCTGCATCAGCCGGCCAGCGTCTTCCGCATGGATGGGCCGACCATCCATACCAGCATGCTGATCCCGCTGTTGCTGATGGGGGTTGGTTTTACCACTTATTTCTTCTGGGTCTGGATGCTCCGGGTGCGGACCGAAATCGTCGCCGGCAAGATCCGCGCGCATCGCCGGCGGCAGGTTCAGCGCGCGCCGGTTGATTTCGCCGGTGACGGCAGGGCTGTAAGCACGGAGGGATAGAGCCATGACGGACTCAATCGCTGCCTTCTTCGCCATGGGCGGATACGCCTTTTATGTCTGGCCGAGCCTCGGCCTGACGGCCGTGGTCATGGTCGGCCTGCTGTGGTCGAGTTGGCGGGGGCTGAGGTCGGCGGAGGGAACCCTGGAGTCCCTGCGCGCGGCGCCAACCCCCCAGGGAACGGAAGCCTCCGGACGGCCCGAATGAAACCCAAGCGGCGACGCCTGACCTTCGTCCTCATCGGTCTCGCCCTCCTGGGCGCGGCGGCGGCGCTTGCCCTGTCCGCCTTCGAGGAGAGCATCGTCTTTTTCTACAGCCCGAGCGAGGTCAGGGAGAAGACCGTCGGTGAGGAGCGGCGAATCCGCGTCGGCGGGCTGGTCGAGGAGGGCAGCATCGAGCGCGCCGAAGGCGGCTTGGTCAGGTTCCGCATCACCGACATGGCGGAGGTCGTGCCCGTCGTCTACACGGGGATCCTGCCGGACCTGTTCCGCGAGGGCCAGGGCGTGGTCGCGGAGGGGCGCTTGACCAACGGCGTCTTCAGGGCCGACGAGGTGCTGGCCCGGCATGACGAGAACTACATGCCGCCCGAGGTGGCGGATGCGCTCAAGAAATCCGGGCAGTGGCAACATATGGAACGGGCTTTGCAGGAGTCGGGGCAAATGGCCGGGGAAACCGCACCATGATCGTCGAGACGGGCCATTTCGCCCTGGTGATGGCGCTCGTCGTCGCCCTTGTTCAGGCGACGCTTCCCCTGATCGGGGCGCAGCGCGGCAACGAGGCCTGGATGGCCATGGCGCGGCCGGCCGCCATCGCGCAAATGCTGTTCGTATCGGTCTCCTTCGGCTGCCTGACCTACGCCTATCTGACCTCGGATTTCTCGGTGCTCAACGTCGTCAACAACTCGCATTCGGCGAAGCCGCTGATCTACAAGATCTCCGGGGTCTGGGGAAACCATGAGGGCTCGATGCTGCTGTGGGTCCTGATCCTCGCGGTGTTCGGGGCGGCAGTGGCGGTGTTCGGCGCCAATCTGCCGCCGACCCTCAAGGCGCGGGTCCTCGGCGTGCAG
Source organism: Rhodospirillales bacterium (assembly GCA_028281785.1). Classification (GTDB taxonomy): domain Bacteria; phylum Pseudomonadota; class Alphaproteobacteria; order Rhodospirillales; family Shumkoniaceae; genus JANQJG01. Next base: position 14,128 of record JANQJG010000220.1, on the reverse strand, counting down.
GCGCTGGTCTCGGTCGGCTTCTTCCTGTTCGTTCTCTTCACCTCCAACCCTTTCGAACGCATCCTGCCGGCGCCGCCGGACGGACATGGCCTCAACCCGCTGCTCCAGGATCCCGGCCTGGCGATCCACCCACCCTTCCTCTATCTCGGCTATGTCGGCTTTTCGATCGCCTTTTCCTTCGCCATCGCCGCCTTGATCGAGGGGCGGGTCGATGCCGCCTGGGCCCGTTGGGTGCGGCCCTGGACGCTGGCGGCCTGGATGTTCCTTACGGCCGGCATCGGGCTTGGCTCCTGGTGGGCCTATTACGAGCTCGGCTGGGGCGGCTGGTGGTTCTGGGACCCGGTGGAGAACGCGTCCTTCCTGCCATGGCTGTCGGGTACGGCGTTGCTGCACTCGGCGGTGGTGGTCGAGAAGCGGGACACGTTGAAAGGCTGGACCGTCTTCCTCGCCATCGTGACCTTTTCGCTCAGCCTGCTCGGCGCCTTCCTGGTCCGCTCCGGCGTGCTCACCTCGGTGCATGCCTTCGCGACCGATCCCGCGCGCGGCGTGTTCATTCTCGTCCTCCTGCTGATCGTCATCGGCGGGTCTTTCGCGCTCTTCGCCTGGCGCGGCCCGTCCCTGAAGGCGAGCGGGCTGTTCCTGCCGGTCTCGCGGGAAGGGAGTCTTCTGCTGAACAATCTGCTGTTGACGACGGCGGCGGCGGTGGTGCTGCTCGGCACGCTCTATCCGTTGTTCCTGGACGCCATCGGCGGCGGCAAGGTCTCGGTCGGGGCGCCTTTCTTCAATGCCGTCTTCGTGCCGCTGATGGTGCCCTTGCTGGTGGCCATGGCGATCGGACCCTTGCTGCCCTGGAAGCGGGGCGATCTGGTCGCGATCTTCTGGCGCGTGCAGCTCGTCCTCGGCCTGACCGGCGCCGCCGTCTTTCTGACCTGGGTGTTCGCGGCGGACGGCCCCATGTTCGCCTTGCTCGGCATGGGGCTGGCCGCATGGCTCGCCGTCGGCACCCTGTTCGAGATCGGGGAGCGGACTCGCCTTTTCCGGGCATCGATGGCTGAAAGCGGTCGGCGTCTGCGACGGGTGTCGCGCGCGGCCTGGGGCATGACCGCCGCCCATTTCGGCGTTGCCGTTCTGGTCGCGGGGATCACGGCCTCCTCCGCCTGGACGGTGGAGAGCATCCAGACCATGCGGCCGGGCGAAACCGTCCAGATCGCCGGCTACGACTTCACCTTCGAGGGCGCGCGCGACACGCGTGGACCCAACTATGAGGCGGTTACGGGAACCTTCACCGTGACCCGCGATGAACGCCCCTTCACCGTGCTGCGGCCCGAGCGTCGGGTCTATCCCGTCGAAGGCCAGCAGACCACCGAGGCGGCCATCCGCTCGACCTTTCTCGGCGACCTCTACGCCGTGATCGGGGAGGCCGAGGGCGCGGACGGCGCCTTCGTCACCCGCCTCTACTTCAATCCGCTCGTGCCCTGGATCTGGGCCGGCCTGGTGATCATGTGCATCGGCGGCGTGGTCAGCCTGTCCGATCGCCGCCACCGCGTCGGCGCGCCCAGCCGCAGGCACCGCGCGCAGGCGGTCGAATCGCCGGCGGCGGCCTAGGCCCTAGGGACCGTTCTCGTGAAACGGGTGATCTACATCCTGCCCCTGGCGGCCTTCGTCGTCATCGCCGCCTATCTCGGGGTCGGCTTGACCCGCGATCCTCATACCTTGCCGTCGGTGCTGATCGATCAGGAGGTGCCGCCCTTCTCGCTGGCCGCCATCGAGGGGCGGGAGAAGGGCTTCTCCAGCGCCGATCTGATCGGCGAGGTTTCGCTGGTCAATGTCTTCGGTTCCTGGTGCGTGGCCTGCCGGATCGAGCATCCCTTCCTGATGCGGCTCAAGGACGACAACGTCGTTCCGATCCACGGCATCAACTGGCGGGAAGAGAACCGCCAGGCCGGCCCCGCCTGGCTCGCCCGTTTCGGCGACCCGTACACGCTGATTGGCGACGATCCTGAGAGCAAGGGCGCCATCGCCTTTGGCGTCTCCGGCGCGCCCGAGACTTTTATCGTCGATGCCAGAGGTGTCATCCGCTACAAGCATATCGGCCCGATCACGCCGGAGGTTTGGGAGTCGACCCTGTGGCCATTGATCCAGGAGCTGCGCAAGGGATGAAACGCACGCTGACCATCCTGATTCTGGTTCTTCTCGCGATGCCGGCCTGGGCCGTCCAGCCGGGCGAGATGCTCGATGACCCGGCCCTGGAAGCGCGGGCGCGGACCATCAGTAAGGATCTCCGCTGTGTGGTCTGTCAGAACCAGTCCATCGACGACTCCGACGCCCATCTCGCCCGGGATCTCCGGGTACTCGTGCGCGAGCGCCTGGTTGCCGGCGACAGCGACCGCGAGGTCGTCGACTACGTGGTTTCGCGCTATGGCGATTTCGTCCTTCTTACGCCGCCCTTCAAGCCGGCCACCTATGCGCTGTGGTTCGCGCCGCCGCTGATCGCCGGGCTTGGCGTTCTCGCGGTCTTTTTCTACTACCGGCGGCGTCGAAGTGCCGGGGTCGCAGTGGAGCCCAGACCGCTGACCGAGGAGCAACGCAAACGGGTCGAGCGGCTGCTCGGGGACGAGCCGCCGTGATCGTCTTCTGGATCATCGCGGCGCTGATGGTCGCGGCCACGCTCTGGGCGTTGCTGCGGCCGCTGCTGCGCGCCGGGCCCCGCGCCGAGGCCCGGTCCGCCTATGACATCGCCGTCTATCGGGACCAGCTCAAGGAAGTCGAGCGTGATGTCGAGCGGGGCCTCCTCGGCCCCGATCAGGCGCGCGCCGCACGTACCGAGATCGAACGCCGCATGCTCGCGGCGGCGGACGGCCTGCCGGATGAGAAGGAAGACGCGGCGTCGACGGAGGCCCCTGAGGGGAAGGCGCGAGCCGCCCGCCCGGTGGTCGTGGGTTTGGCGGTCATCGTTCCGGCGGCGGCGTTGGCGATCTATCTCTCGATCGGCGCGCCGAACACGCCTGATCTGCCGCTGGCGGAGCGCACCGATCCGGCCCGGGTCGAGCTCGCGGAGCGCACGGAGATGGCGCGTCTGATCGGGCAGCTCGCGGAGCGTCTCGAGGAAATGCCCAACCAGCCCGAGGGCTGGATTTTGCTCGGGCGCTCCTACCGTACGCTGGAAGAATATCCCAAGGCGGCCGACGCGTTCCTGCGCGCCGCCGAGCTCACGGGACGGGCCCCGCGAATCCTGTCCGAATATGCCGAGGCGCTCGTGTTGGCGGAAAACGGGACGATACCGGCGTCCGCCGCCGATGTTTTCCGCGAGGTCGTGGCGCGCGAGCCGACCGAACCGCGGGCGCGCTATTTCCTGGGGCTCTATCGGGTGCAGGAGGGGGATGTCCGCGGGGCGCTTCAGGAGTGGGTTGACCTTAGCGCCGTCTCGCCGGCTGGCGCGCCCTGGATGGCCGAGGTGCGTCAGCGCATCGAATTGGCGGCTGCCGCACTCCAGATCGATCCGGAAAGTTTGACTCCTACTGCGGGGCTGGCGGCCCCGCTACCGCCAACCGCTCCCCCAGCCGCGGCCAGGCCATCGCCGCCCGGCGACTCTGCCCCTGCCCTCAGCGGCGACGATATGGAGGCGGCCGCGCGGATTTCCGAGGAGGATCGCGAGGCCATGATCCGTGGCATGGTCGAGGGACTCGCCGAACGCCTCGAAGAGAACCCGAACGACGTTGCCGGCTGGCTCCGGCTCGCCCGCGCCTACGAGGTCCTCGGCGAGACCGAAAAAGCAATGGAGGCCCGTGCCCGCGCCGAGGCGGCACAAACCGGCGCGCCGTAATCCTCGGCAATCTCGGTTTCTGCGTCAGCGAGTTTTCCGCGGCCCGCGAGGTCGTACTGTCACCGATGACTCGTTACACGTTTGGAGGCGCGATGACTTTGGAACAGGATTTCGGCCGCATGAGCCGACCCGACGTTTTCGTTGGCGGCGGCGGCGTGGCCGGTGTCTGTGCCGCGGTTGCGGCGGCCCGTGAGGGTGCTTCGGTGCTTATCGCGGAGCGCCACGGCTTCTTCGGCGGCAGCGCCACCGCCGCCGCGGTCGGGCAGTTCGTCGGTTGGGGCACCGCGTCCGGTCGCCGCGTCACCCGGGGCATGGCGCATGAGATCGTCGAGCGTCTGGTCGCCGCCGGTGGCGCTTCCGGCTATGGCTGGTTCGTCATGTCCACCGGCCATCGCATGGACCGGGTCGAGTACGATACGGAGATTTTGAAGGCCGTGTTCGACGAGATGATCCGGGAGGCTGGGGTCCGCGTCCTGTTCCACGCGTCGGTCGCCGGGGTCCGTCGTCGCGACCGCACCGTCGAGACGATCACGCTGCTGACCAAGGGCGGAATGCTGGAGATTTGCCCGAGGACGGTGATCGATGCTTCCGGCGATCTCGATCTGATGGCCCGGGCTGGCGTCGAGTTCCTCGATCTCTTGCCCGGTGACGCCCTTCAGCCGGCGACGATGATGTTTCGGCTGGGTCCGATCGATTTCCGCCGGTTCGACGCCATCGACCCGGCGGAAAAGCAGCGGCTTGCGCGTCTCGGTGTCGAGCGGGGCGATCTCCCGCGCGAGGCCCTTCACTGCAGCCGCATCACCGGCACCGATGAGGGCTGGTTCAATGTCACTCGGGTAACGGTCGACGGCACGGATCCCTTCGGCCTGAGCGATGCGGAGATGGAGGGCCGGCGCCAGGCTCTGCGCGCCGCGGATTTCATCATCGGCCATGTCCCCGGATGCGAGACCGCGCGTCTGACCGCCCTGGCCCCGCAGCTGGGAATCCGCGAAACCCGGCGCATCCGTGGGGAATACGTGCTCACCGTGGAGGACCTGCGGCGCGGATCGGATTTTCCCGATACCGTTTGCTGCGGGGCCTATTGCGTCGACATCCATCCCACGGACGGCGCCGGGCTCAGGATCGAGCGCTTCGGGGACGACCACTTCTACCGCATCCCGTATCGCTGTCTCGTTCCGGCGAACCTGGACAACGCCCTGGTCGCCGGGCGCGGGCTCTCCGCCACCCATGAGGCGCATGGCGCGATCCGAACCATGCCCCAGGCCATGGCCATCGGCCAGGCCGCAGGTTGTGCCGCGGCGCTGGCGGCCGCGCGCAATGCCCCGATGAAGGCGGTGGATGTCGCGCGCTTGCGGACGGGTCTCACCGCCGCCGGTGCGTTTCTCGATTAGGAGTCGGCCTCGCTTTCGGAGCCGAGGGTCCGCGACAGGGTAACGAGTTCCTGCGCCAGAACGACGGCTAGGCACAGGCCCAGCGCCGCCGCGTGCCAGGTGTTGGGGATCTCCAGGATGGCGGTGGTCGTGAAACCGAGGATCGGCCAGAAGCGAACGATCTGCGCGAAGACGAAGGCGCAGAAGACGATGATGCCGAGGCTCACCGCGAGCTTGGCGAAACGGGCGGTGCGCCCGGTCAGCCGGTCGGCGACGACGCTCACCGTGATATGGCCCATTCGGCGATGGAGGACGACGGCGGTCAGGAAGACCGACCAGATGAACAGCAGGATCTCGACCTCGCCGGCCCAGATGATGGAGAGGTTGGTGGTGTAGCGCAACGCAGCCTGGGCGCCCACCAGCAGCACCAGGCCGGTGAGGAACGCGCAGCCTGTCCACAGGAACAGGCGCTCGATACGGCCGAGCATGCGGTCGAGCCGGTCGATCATGGGTGACGGTCTCCACGAAACGGGGGGTGGGGGGACGAAGCCTTCCTGCCCCCCCGCGCCCCGAATGGATGCCCGACTCACCGGAGCTTCTGGATGTCTGTCAGTAGACCCGGGCGCCACAGTCCCTCCTTCTCCATGTCCGCCGCCGCGGCCTCGAGCTTGACCGCAAACGGAGTCGGATCGAGCCGGATAACATAGGCGCCGTCATTGAGAATCGTCGTCTCCGCCTGCCGCCGTTCTTCCTGCACAAGCTGCTCGGCATAGTCGTTGGTCGCCTCCACGGCCCGCGTCAGGGCGGCCTTGTCGGCATCGCTGAGAGAGTCGAAGCGCTGCGCGTTCATCCCCAGGCTGAGCACGCTCTGCACGTGATTGGTCATGGTCACGTACTTGGCTGCCTGGTGGAATTTCTGGCCGATGATTGAGCCGAAGGGTGATTCCATGGCGTCGACCGTGCCCTGTCGCAGGGCCATGTAGCTCTCGCCCCAGGGCACGTTGGCGGGATTGGCGCCAAGGCTTTCCCAGGTCGCGACATAGGTCTTGATTCCGGGGACCCGGAACTTGAGGCCCGCCAAATCGTCCGGCGTGAAGACCGGGTCTCGCGAGACGACGACGCGCGGCAGTTTGCGCCATTTGTAGGCGAGCAGCACGATCCCCTTATCCTTCAGCTCCTGGCGCATCTGCCCGTGGACCGGCGAGTCCAGGAAGCGGAACAGATGGCTGGTGTCCTTGAAGGTGAAGCCCCACCCCAGAATGCCATAGTCCTTCACGAGCCGGGCATAGTTGACGAGGGTCTCCACCGCCATATCGATGGACCCGGTCTGCATGCCCAGAATGGCCTTCTTCCCGGTGCCGAGCTGGCCGGACGGGAAGACCTTGACGTCAAGGCTGCCGCCCGATTCCTTGGCCGCCTGTTCGGCGAAGTAGCTGGCCGTCTTGCAGGTCGGCGTCGTGGGCGCGCTTGGACAGGCGAGCCGAAAGCTCGTCTGGGCCTGCGCGCCGACGGCGAGGCTGGCCAGCGCGAGAGCCGCTGTGAGTATCGAAAACGGTCGTAACATGGTTCCTTCTTCTCCCTGTTCTTCGGCACATGGCCTGGCTGGGCGGGCTCGGATGGGCGCGCACCGCCTGCCGGCGAACGCTTTTTCCCTTCGCGGGGCCGCGCATCTTGACGGAAACGAGCGCGTAAGGGAAGCCCGCGCGGCTCAGGGAACGCTGAAGAACAGGGAGACGGGCGCGGTAATCAATCCCGGCAGATAGGTGATGAGCAGCAGCGACAGTCCGAGGGGAATGAGGAAGGGCAGGATGGCGCGCACCACGTGTTCGAACGGCACGTCGGCGATCTCGCGGACGATATACAGGCACCAGCCAAGCGGCGGCGTGATCAGTCCGATCGTCAGGTTGAGAACCACGACGACGCCCAGATGAACCAGGTCGATCCCGAGGGTGAGCGCCATGTGCAGAAGCATCGGCGTGACGATGATGAGGATCGAGGTGATGCTCATGAAGCAACCGAGGAACAGCAGGCACAGGTTCATCAGCAGCAGGAACAGCACCTTTCCGTAGCCGCCGGCGAGAAAGAACGCGCCCAGCGCCTCGGGGATCTGTTCGGTGGTGATCAGCCAGCCGAAGACCGACGAGCAGGACAGGATGAAGAGGATCTGGCCGGTCGTCAGCAGACTCCGTTCCAGCACGCCCAGCAGGTTGCGCGGCTTGAGGTCGCCGTGAACGATCGACACGAAAAGCGCATAGAACACGGCGAGCACGCCGGCCTCGGTCGGGGTGACGGCGCCGCTGATGATCGCGGCGAGGATGATGAACGGGGTCGACAGGGCCAGGACGTTTCGGACGAACGACTTCGCGACCGCGCCAAGGCGGGCCCGCGGCCGAACCTCCAGGCCCTGCCGACGGGCGACCCAGCTGACATAGGCCATCATCGAGAGGCCGAGCACGATGCCCGGCACCATCCCGCCGACGAACAGGGCGCCGATCGAGACGTCGGCCATCGTCCCGTAAAGCACAAGCATGATCGAGGGGGGAATAATGGGGCCGACGCAGGAGGATGCGGCGGTAACGGCGGCGCTGAAGGCGGGATCGTAGTCGGCGTCCCGCATGGCCTTGATCTCGATGCGGCCGAGCCCGGCGGCGTCGGCCACGGCCGAGCCCGAGATGCCCGCGAAGAACATGCTCGAGAGAATGTTGACGTGGGCGAGCCCGCCGCGGATATGCCCGACCAGAAGGTTCGCGAAGTCGAAGATGCGGCGGGTGATTCCGGCCGTGTTCATCAACTCGCCCGCGAGAACGAAGAAGGGCAGGGCAAGCAAGGGCAGGCTGGTCAGGCTCTCCACCATCTGAACGACGACGATGGTCGGCGTGATGCCGTCGGCGAAGATCAGATAGGCGAGCGCGCCAAGGCCGATGGCGAAGGCCACCGGCGCGCCCACTACCATGAAGAACACGAAAACGATCAGCAGCGCCCAGAGGTCCATGGCCCTCGCCCGTCCAGGGAAGATCGGAAACCGTCAGAATCGGCGGCCATGAGACCATTTCGCCACTCTTCAGACAAGGTGACAGATCGCTCCCGATGGTTCTCCGCCATTCGCCCTCTTGCGTTTCCCCCCCGCTACTGCATAAATCCCCGCTTATGGGGCCAACGCCGGAAGCTCCCCATCGGCCCCCGTCTCTCGCAGAAACGGATGAGCCACGATGACGAAGTTCAAGACGCTGGACGGTTTCGATGTGGCGGGCAAGCGGGTGCTCGTACGCGCGGATCTCAACGTGCCGATGAAGGATGGGCGGGTCACAAACGCGACCCGAATCGATCGCACGGTGCCGACATTGACCGAACTGGCGGACCAGGGCGCGCGGGTGATCGTGGTGACTCATCTCGGCCGGCCCAAGGGACAGGTGGTCGATTCGATGAGCCTCAGGCCGGTGGCCGAGGCGTTGTCGAACGCCTGTGGGCGGCCCGTCGCCTTTGCCACCGATTGCATCGGCGACGCCGCGGCCGAGGTCGTCAACGCCATGAAGGACGGCGACATCGCGCTTCTCGAAAACCTTCGCTTCCACGCGGAAGAGGAGAAGAACGATCCCGGCTTCGCGGCCCAGCTTGCCGCCAACGCCGACGCCTATGTGAACGACGCCTTTTCCACGGCCCATCGCGCCCATGCCTCGACCGAGGCCGCGGCGCGGCTGCTTCCGGCCGCCGCCGGTCGGCTGATGCAGGCCGAGTTGGAGGCCCTGACCAACGCCCTCGACGCGCCCAAGCATCCCGTCGCCGCGGTCATCGGCGGGGCCAAGATCTCGACCAAGCTCGATGTCCTCGGCAATCTGTCGAAGAAGGTCGACATCCTGATCATCGGCGGCGGCATGGCCAACACCTTCCTCAACGCCAAGGGCGTGAATGTCGGCAAGTCGCTCTGCGAGCACGAGATGGCGGCGTCGGCGCGCGAGATCATGTCGGTGGCGTCGGACGCGGGCTGCGACATCGTGCTCCCGACCGACGCGGTGGTCGCGGCCGAGCTGGCCGAGGGCGCGAAGTCATCGACCGTCGAGATCGGCTCGGTGCCGGCCGACCAGATGATCCTCGATGTCGGACCCGATTCGGTCGAGGAGCTGTTGAAGCTGCTCCGGGGCTGTCAGACGGTGCTGTGGAACGGCCCTCTCGGCGCGTTCGAGGTCGAGCCCTTCGATATCGGCACCAACACCGTGGCGCAGGAGGCGGCGCGTCTGACCGAGGCCGGCAAGCTTCTCAGCGTGGCGGGCGGCGGAGATACGGTCGCGGCCCTGGCCCGGGCCGGGGTCGGGGACCAGTTCTCCTATGTGTCGACGGCCGGCGGCGCCTTCCTCGAATGGCTGGAGGGCAAGGACCTGCCTGGGGTCGCGGTTCTGCGTGCGGGCTAGTGTGATGGTTCCGAAGTTCGGCACATTATGTGTGCCCGACTTCGGAAGCTGAATCACACGAGAATCAACAATTTAGTGTGCCGATTCACGCGAGATTCAATGTAGCGAATCTCGCGATCGGGATACTAATCTTCGTCTTCATCGGTGTCGGCTGATGGTCGGGTCCGTGCCTGCTCGAGGATCTCGACGAGGTTCTCTTCCAGCTTCTCGCCCTGCTGCACCACGTCGTCGGCGGCGCCCAGGCTGTCATTGGCGGCGGCCTCGGTCGCCTTGGCGGTTCGGGTGATCGCGGAAACCGTGTTGGCGATTTCCAGGGTCCGCGCCACGGCCTGTTCGACGCTTCGCAACATTTGATGCGTCATGGCTTGCTGCGACTCGACGACGGAAGAGATCTCGGCGGCGATGCGCTTCTGCGAGTCGAGCCGGGCCTCCATATCCTCGATTTCCGCCGCCGCGTCCTCGGCCAGGGCCTTGGCGCCGACGCCGAGGGCGGCCAGCGCGTCATCGTCGAGCTGGCCGCGGTCGGACAGGATCAGGCTGTTGAAAGCCATGAGCTTGGCTCGGACGGCCAAATCCTGAAGGGCGCTTGCCGTCGGCTCGGCTTCCTCGCGGGCGGCTTGTCCCCGAGCGCGGCCGTCTTCTTGCGGGCTCGGCTCTTCCGGACCCGCGGGCAGAAGCTGTTCGGCGCGATGGCGGAGGTCTTCGACCCTCTGGAAATGGGTCGTCGACGCGGCGGCCAGGGATCGCAGATTGGCCACCGAGGCGGCGGAGTCGGAAGAAAGGTCCGTGGCCTGGCGCGCGATCTCGTCGGCCTGAACCGCGATCCCGTTGACGCCGTTGCGCAGGTCCTTGGTCGCCGTCGCGATACCGGCGATCGTGTCCACGATCCGGCCTTGAAGATCGTCGGCGACGGCCAGCATGCTGGCCCGATATAGGCGCATCGCGGCGCGCTCGCGCGCGTGATGAGCGCGTTGCCTGACGTCGAACTCGGCCAGCCGGTCCCTGAGCCAGCGCAAGGAGCGTGACAAATGGCCGATCTCGTTGGGGCTGTCGCTCGCCGGAATCGGCGTGTTAAGCTGGCCCTCCGAGAGCCGTTGGGAGGCGAAAGCGATAGCGCCCACTTGCCGGCTCACGCCTCGCAGGATGAGGAAGCTGAACAGCAATAAGGCCAGAAGCCCGCCACCGGCGCCGTAGGTCAGCTGGCGTCTCCGGTCGGCGCGGGCCGCCGCGAGCTCGCCCTCCACCGTCTCCGCCGCCGTGCGCAGCGCGCCCAGCCGTTCCAGTGTCGGCGCCAGATAGGCGAAGACTTCGGTCAACCTTTCCGTCCGCCGGGCTTCCGCGACCCGCGCTTGGTCGAAGGCCAGCAGGCGATCGATGTAGCCGTCCATTGAGGCGATGATCGCGGCCTTCTCGGCGTCGCTGACCGGGGCGACGGTCAGCAGCGGATCGAACTCCTCCCGCCTCTTTCGAACCAGGTCGAGGCCCTTTTCCTCGGCCCCCGCGAAGAAATCCGTCTCATGGCCGCGCAGCATCAACAGCTTGGAACGCAAGGGCGTGAGTCCTGAGCTGGCGAGACGCTCGTCCAGTCCGCTCGCCGCCTCTCTCGCTTCCCTGCGGGCCGTGTCGGTGGCCGACAATCCGGTCTGCGCGCTGGCCGCCGCGATTTCGCGAAAGGCGGCGAGCACCTGCTCGATTCCGTCGCCCAGGGTATCGACATCCCCTTGAATGGTCGTAGCCGCCGGGTCCTCGCGCAGCGTCGTGAGCGTGCGGCGTAGCCGGGTCGCGGCATCTTCGTAGCTGCGTGCTATGGTCGGGTTCCGGCTCGCCAGGTATTCGGTCTGGAGCCGCCGAAGGGTGAGCAGCTCGTTATCCAGGCGCCAAGTCAGTTCCGCCAGACGGTCCACCTCGGCCCTACGCTGCACCGCCTCCGAGACGCGCATTTCGGTGTAGACGTAGAGGCCGACGAGGCCGGCGAGCAGGAGAATCGCGATCGTCGTAAAGGTCGCCAACCGCGTCCCGATGCCCACGCCACCCAGGAAAGCGCGAAGTGGCGGGTCGGTGCCCTCCGATCTCGCTTCGGCGGTCGCGGGGGGAGCGGAGACGATCTCGATGGTCATGACGGCCTACCCCGATTTACTTGATCTTCATCCCATAACACAGGCGTGGCCAAGACGGAATTGGTGGGTTCCCCTGCCCGAAAAATGTTTCAGCCCGAACGCGTTCCTCTCTCATGGCCATTCTGGCTTGCTTGACGGGGGCGGGAACGCCAGACTATCCGAATGACGGAGAACCGGAATTCGGGTCCTTCGGTGCGTGTCGTGCCGGAGGGCGACACGCGCCAGCGTCTAGTCTGCCCCGATTGTGGATACATCGCCTACGAGAATCCGAAGATCGTCGTCGGCTCGGTATGCTTCTGGGAGACGAGGATCCTGTTGTGCCGCCGGGCCATCGAGCCGCGTCTGGGCTACTGGACGATCCCGGCGGGATTCCTGGAAACCGGGGAAGGCATGGCCGAGGGGGCGGCCCGCGAGGCATGGGAGGAGGCGCTGGCCCGCATCGTCACCGAAGATCTGATCGGTTTGTATGAAATCCCTCGGATCAGCCAAGTGCATGTGTTCTTCCGCGCCCGCCTGACGGCTCCCGAGATCGCGGCCGGTGAAGAGAGCCAGGAGGTCGGGCTTTTCGGCTGGGACGATATTCCCTGGAACGACTTGGCCTTCCCGAGCGTCACCTGGGCGCTGGAGCGCGTCCGGGAAGGTGGCGAACCCTGCATCGTGCAGGCGCCCGACCGGCGGCTGCGGGACGCGGGTTCAGTCGCTGGCTCTTGACCGAAGATTAACCTTTGCTGGCTACGTTCGGTGCCATGAGCGATCCGTTCTCCATCTCCGGCTCCTCGGCGCTTGCCGTTCAAGAGCAGGCGAGTGTTTATCGGGACGCGCGCGAGGTGCATGCCCGTGCCCGGGTGACGCGCCGCGCCGACCCTCCCGCCATCGAGCAGGCGCTCGACCGTCTGGACAGGGCGCTGGATTCGGGCCAGCCGCTGTCGCGCGACGTGCCCAGAGGCTACTACATCAACATCAAGGTGTGACCGGTTTGGCCGTTTCCGGTGTCGTCGGCTCCGGCAACGCGTCACCCTCGGGAATATCGCGGATGGCATAGACCTGTGTGGGCGTCACCCGCCCCCGCACCGTAACCTCGCCGACCTTCTGAAACGGGAACGCCTCGCCCGCTGCCGCCATTGTCTGCTCGGTCGCCAGGATATAGGTCCCGTACTCCTTGTTGAGCTGTTCCAGCCTTGCGGCGATGTTGACCTCGTCGCCATGCACGGTGAAAAGCAGCCGCTCCCGGGTGCCGACCGCGCCCGAAACGATCTGCCCGGTGTTGAGGCCACAGCGGGCGCGCAGCCGAAACCCCGGCTCGAAGCGTCGTTCGGCGAGCACGCGCTGGATGCCGACCGCGGTTCGCACGGCGTTGGCGGCGTGGTCGGGGTCGGTTTTCGTCGTGTTGAAGGTGACCAGCATGGCATCGCCCTGATACTGCGTGATCACGCCGCCATACCGGTCGATGACCTCGGAGACGGCGGCGAAATAGGCGTTCAGAAGCCCCATCAGGTCCTTCGGGCTCAGCTGTTCGGACATCGTCGAGAATGCCTCGATATCCGTGAACAGGACCGAGGCCTCCTTGACCTCGCCGTCGCCGGGCTGCATCTCCCGGTCGGCGGAGGTGACGCGGCTGGCCACCTCGGGGGCCACGAATCGGGACAGATCCTGGGCCGCCGTGCTGTCGGCGACCTCACGCACAAGAGTCCGCTGGGCGCGGATCAGCGCCACCGCCAGCACCAGCGTGACCAGAAGGATCGACAGGATCTTGTCGACCTCGGCGCCGATCAGGACGCGGTTCGACGTCATGTACTCGACATAGTCATGGGTCGTCAGGTTGAGGATGCGCTGCTCCCCGAACAGCGCGTACCACAGCAGGAAAAGCCAGCCGCCCGCCGCCGCGAGTCCCGCGGTGATCACGTATTTCGGGTCGAACCTCAGAGCCCTCAGGCCGATGAAGATGAACACGTAAAGCAGGGTCGGCGCCTTCAAATAAAAGGCCGCCGGCTGTTCGTACTGGCGGTGAAAGCTCCAGATCAGCCCCATCAGCAGCGCGATGTCGATGACCACGGTGATCATCAGAATCCAGTCCGGCGGTCGCCAGCGATGGACGACGGCGAGCCGTACCACCGTGAACAGAAGATAGGCGCCCAGAACCCACGGGACCGGCTTGAATTCGGTCCCGGCGGAGGTCTTCGGCGCCAGGGTGTAGATCATCAACCAGAACACGACGATGGTGAGCTGGACCCAGCCGATCAGGATCTCGCTGGTGATCTGCTGGTCGTCGATGGACCGGCGCACCCGTTCCGGAAGGTGAGCCTTCGGCCGCGCGCCGAACACGAACTCGTTCATCCGTTGCCACATGAGAGGCCCTCTTCGATCCGCAGCGACTTAGAGCAAATCCCGAGCGGATTGGTTTAATCCGCGACG
>JANQJG010000158.1 GCA_028281785.1 Rhodospirillales bacterium | reverse complement strand
CCGAGGGCGTCGCTCGTCGCTCGATATGCTCGGGCATGACATCATGCTCCAACTCCTGCTCGGGCGGCGAAATCGCCGGCGTCGCAGCCCCATGGGACTGCTCAAACAGGCTCTGAGAACTCCTCAGCCATAAACATACAATTTCGCGGTTCCCGAGACAAAGGATTATTGTATACTGTCGACTGAAAAGCGCGCCGGAAGAGCGCGCGGGGAATCACGGAAGGGCGTGACGCTCCTCGCGGCAGGATGGACGCCACCGTGAAGACGGTACGTAGTTGGGACGGGATCGTCGCGCGAGTTAGTTGCGCTCGGCGGTAGACGCCGAGGGAGTTGAGTACACCATTCATATGCGAGCGTTGGGGTGCTTTCACCTGATTCATGGCGGCAAGACAGAAAGTCATGAGGGTTAAAACATGACAATCCTTTTTCCGGGTGCTCGGTATGTCTGGAAAAACATGGAGGACTTCACATGAGACATGTGACGCGACTTTTGATGGTAGCCGCTACGGCTGTTGTCCTGCCCGTGATTGGGGCGACCGACGGTTTGGCACAGGCGAAGAAGCACGCGGCTGTCGTGTTTTCTTCCGGAAGCCCAACGGGAACCTGGTTTCCCACCGCGGCCGCCATTGCCGACATGACGAACGCGTTGTACGAGGGACAACCCATTTCGGTCGTGCCCGGCGCCGGCGGTGTGGGCAATCCGAAACGCGTGGGCACGGATCAGGCCGATATCGGGTTTTCCTATGGCCCGTTCCTTAAGCTCGCGATCGAAGGCAACAATGAGATGTACAAAGAGGCGATGCCCGAGCTGAGAGCGATCGCCGCCATGACACCCAACAAGCTGCACATGGTCATGGACAAGGACAAGCTCATGGATCTGGCCGCGATCCCGAAGCAGAAGCCCAAGCTTCGGGTGGGGACGGGACCAGTCGGATCTACTGAGCTGTTCTCTCTGGGCGAACTCTTTGGATACTATGGCTTCACTTTTGACGACGTCGAATCCTGGGGAGGCCGTGTCGACCGCATGAACACGGGCGGCCGAGCCGATGCCTGGAAAAACCGACAGCTCGATATTGCCCAGTTCTTCATCAACAATCCCGCGGCGCGCGTGATCGAACTGATGTCGGGAAGACCTTCCGTCCTTGTCAACGTTCCGGACCCGGCACGGGACGCCCTCGGTGAGAAATGGGGATTCCTAAAATTCACGATCCCCGCCAACGAATACCCGGGCCAGACGGAGCCCGTCGAGACCATCGGTATTCCATTCGTGGCTTTTGCGACGACCAAAATGGATGCCGAACTCGTCTATGACATGACCAAGAAGATCGCGGAGAACAAGGAACGGATGGTCGCCGCCCACTCGGCGTTCAAAGGCTGGACCCCGGAGGAGATGTTCAAGGGGGTCGGCATTGATTTCCACGAGGGGGCCGCGCGTTACTACAAGGAGCGGGGTTGGATCAAATAGCCCGGCCGTCTTGATGAAGGTGTTGCAGACCAGGACGTGGCGTGTTCCACGATCGGCGGCGCGATGCCGGCGTGGAACATGCTTCTCCTTCGACACCCGAAGGACTTTACGAGAGTTGCGGTCGATCTTGGAACACGGCAGCACAAGCGCGGGTCGTGAGGGATGACGGAGACCAAAGGGCACGGGACCGAGGGTGTCGGGCATCGCCTGGAAGCTTTTCCAGCCACGAGAAGCTACGAGTTTACCGACGATCTCGTCTCCATCCGCGAAAACGCCTTTCCCAAGGAACAGCGGGTCCCGGAGGGAATCATCGGGCTTCTGGTGACGATCGCTTGTGTCGTGCTGGCGCTCTTCACCATTCAGATGGCTTTCCGGGTGACCTATGGGCCGATCATCACGCGGGCGGCCCATTTGATCTTCGCCATCCCTCTGATATTCCTTCTTTATCCCGCCGCCGCGCGATGGAGAGGTCGCTCGATTCCTTGGTTTGACTACGTTCTCGCCGCTCTCTCGACTGCGGCCTTTGGCTGGGCCATCTTCAGCGCCGAACGCTACGAACTCCGCATGGCCTATTCGGACCCGCGTGAGCCGCTCGACATCGTCTTCGGCGTGATCGCCATTCTCGTCGTTTTCGAGGCGACCCGCCGCACCGTCGGTTCGGTCATCGTCTTCCTGACCATGTTTTTCATCGCCTACGCCCTCACGGGGCCTTTTTGGCCCGGGATCTTCGAACACCGAGGGCTGTCCTTCGAGGTGATGGTCGAGCATCTCTACATGCTTCCCGAAGGCCTGTTCAATTTCATCATGGGAATCATGGCCACCTTCCTGTTCACCTTTCTGACCTTCGGCGCTTTCCTGAGGGTCTCCGGTGGCGATCGGGTCTTCACCGATCTCGCGCTTGCCGTGTCCGGTCACCGCCGGGGCGGGCCGGCGAAGGTGGCGGTGGTTTCGAGCGCCTTGATGGGAACGCTCTCGGGGAGCACGGTGAGCAATGTCGTGACCACGGGCGCCCTGACCATTCCCCTGATGAAGCGTACGGGCTTTCGCTCTTACGAGGCGGCCGCCATCGAATCCGTCGCGTCCCTCGGCGGCGCCCTAATGCCCCCGATGATGGGGGCCGGGATTTTCATCATGGCGGCGTTCACCGGGGTACCGCTTAAGACGATCCTCGGATACTCGATCCTCCCGGCGGTGCTCTACTACGTCGCCCTCTACTTCTACGTCGATATCAAGGCCGGAAAGAAGGGCCTTCAGGGAATGCCCCGGGAGTTGCTGCCGAAGTTCAAGGACATCGTCCTTCAAGGCGGCCATATCTTCCTCCCGGTGCTGATTCTGATCTGGCTGCTGATCGAGGACTACACCCCGTTCTTCGCCAGCTCCGCCTGCGTCGTCGCCGTTTTCGTCGTGAGTTGGTTCCGCAAGTTCTCCCGGCTCACGCCGCGCAAGCTCCTGATCGCGCTCGAGGCGAGCACCAGGGTGGCGATTACCGTGTCCGCGCTGTCGGCTGCGGCCGCGATCATTTACGGCGTCATGACGGCCACGGGTCTCCTCGTCAAGGTCACCTCGGTCATTCTCACCGTCTCGGGAGGCGTTTGGCTGATCGCCATTCTCGTTCTCGCGGGCATGTCTTACATCCTGGGAATGGGCCTTCCCGTCACGGCATCCTATGTGCTGGTGGCGGTGCTGGGCGCGCCGGCCCTTGCGGAGATGGGCGTTCCGATCCTGACCGCGCATCTGCTCCTGTTCTGGTTCAGCCAATACGCGACCATAACGCCGCCCATCTGCATGACCGCCTTCGTGGCCGCGCGAGTGGCGGATGCGCCGCCGATGAAAACCGGGTGGACCGCCGTGCTCATGGGCAAGGCTCTTTATGTGATGCCGTTCATGTTCGTCTATGGCAGCCTGCTAACTCAATCCCTCGTCGAAATCCTATTTGATTTCTGCGTCCTGTTTGCGTCCTTGGCCTTGATGCCCATGGCCATCGAAGGATACGCGATTGACAAGACGTCGACGGCGGAGCGCCTCCTCACGGCGATCGCGAGCGTCCTTTTCCTGATCGCCGCTTTGGGGGTCGTACAACAGGGCTGGCTCTACGCCGTGCTCGGATTGGTCACAATGGCCGTGTCGACGGGACTGGCCCGCCGTCGGCGGCGAAGCAAGGCATCCGATGCCTTGGCGGCCCCTTATGAGCAATGAGAGCCTGTTTGAGAAATCGCATGGAGGTGGAGAATGAATGACGGAAAGGTCTCTTGGAAAGGGAACTACGCGGCCGTCGTGACGCCATTCAAAGAAGATCTGTCGATTGACGAGGAGAAGTTCATCGAGAACCTCGAACTCCTCGTATCGGAGGGGCTCAACGGCGTCGTCGTCTCCGGCTGCACCGGCGAGTCCTGGTCGCTCGAGGCCGACGAGCGGTTGCGGCTGTTCAAGCTCGCCGTGGAGGCGATGCGCGGCAAGGACGTTCCCGTGATTGCCGGAACGGGCGGCATCGTGACCCGGAAAGTCATCGAGCTCTCGAAGGCTGCCAAGGAGGTTGGCGTCGACGGTGTCATGGTTCTGCCGCCGTACTATGCCATTCCGAACATGCGGGAGGTCATCGCCCATTACCAGGCGGTCTCCGACCAGGCGAAGGCACCGATCCTGCTGTACAACATTCCCAGACGCACGGGAATCAACCTGACACCGGAGGTCTGTGAGCAACTCGCCGATATCGAGTATGTCGCGGCGATCAAGGAAAGCTCTGGCGATTTCATCCAGGTGGAGGCAACGCTGGCCGCCGTCGGTGACCGCATTACGGTGTTTACCGGCCACTCCGCCGAGCGGGGCGCTGCGGCCATCCTGATGGGATGCGCCGGCTTCGTGAGCAGCATGGAATCCCAGATCATGGGACGTGAGGCCATCTCGCTCTATGGGTTGGCGGCCAAGGGCGACATCGAAGGTGCTCGGCGGGTCCAGATGCGAACATTGGCGCTCGACCGGGCCCTTCGGGCCGGTGTCGGAACGTTCCCCGCCAACTTGAAGACGGCGATGAATCTCCTTGGCCGTCCGGGCGGCTATGTCCGTCCGCCGCTTCTTGACCTCAACGAGCAGGAGCAATCGAAGGTGCGCTCGGTGCTCGCCGAGCTTGGCCTGCTGGAGGGGCAAGCAGCTGCCGCGTGAATCGGCGACCGGGTGAACATGTCACTCCTCGGCCCGTGGGCGGATGGACCGCATCCGGCACGGACAAGCGATGACGGCGAGGGGAGGGGGTATGAGGGTCAAAGGAAACGTCCCCGCGGTGGTCACGCCGTTCGACGAGGGTGGTGGGCTTATGCTCGACCGCTTCGGGGACGTGGTGCGGTGGCATCTCGATCAAGGTGCGGACGGCATCTGCGTTGCCGGTGACAACGGCGAAGCCTGGGCTCTGAGTACCGAAGAGCGGCGGCATTTGGCCGAGACCGCGGCGCGGATCGTCGACGGCAAGGTGCCTGTCCTTATGGGGGCCAGCGCGACCACGGCACGCCAGAGCATCGCCTACGCCGAGGCGGCGGCCGAAGGCGGGGTCGACGCCTTGATGATCGGTCCCCAGCCTTACGTTCTCAAGGCGACCACACGAGAGCTGGTATCGCGTTATGAAGCCATTCATAAGGCGGTTCCGCTGCCGCTTGTAATCTATAACTCGCCGCGCCGCACCGGTCTCAGCCTCGATGTCGAGCGGCTGGGGGCGATCGCCGATGCGGTTCCGGTCGTCGGCCTCAAGGAGGCGTCACGGGACTTTTTCCATCTGACCAACATCATCCGCGTCTTCGGGGAGCGGTTTTGCGTCTTCGTTGGTCCCGCGCCCTTCATCTTTCCAGGACTGGCCATCGGCGCCCGGGGTTTCATCTCCAGCGGCCCCGAATTGTTCGGAAAGCGCGCCGCCAAGATCTGCTCCCTCGCGGGCGGAAATCCCGACGAGGAGTTGCGGGAGCTGCATTTCGGGCTGACCAGCATCTACGAGACGTTGATGGGGACGGGAACATGGCCGGCCGCCCTGAAGGCCGCATTGAACCTGATCGGATTGCCCGCCGGGGTGCCCAGGGAGCCGGTCCAACGGCTCGACCCCGATCTTCTCGCCCGCCTCAGGGCCGTCATGATCGAGCTGGCGATGATTCCGGGTTGAGGGCGGCCGGGCCGCTCGTCTCCGCGCTCACAGCCGGCCGGCGTCGGTCTTGATGAACTCGCCGGTCACGGCGCTGGCGGCGTCGCTGGCGAGGAAAACGGCGACCGCCGCAACCTCCTCGGGTTCGACCCACTTCCTCAGCGCCGCGACGTCGGTATAGGACGTCTTGACAATGTCCTCCTCCGAGCGTCCTTCGGCCCGTGCCCGCGCGGCCACGACGCGTACCATCAACTCGCCATGAACCGCGCCGGGGCACAAGGCATTGACGCGGATACCGAACTGCCCAACCTCGTGCGCCGCCGCCTGGGTAATCCCCATCACCGCGAATTTGCTCGCACAATAGGCACTTCGCATGGGATATCCGCGCCAGCCCATGAGCGAGGACATGTTGATGACCGATCCGCCCTGACGTTTCAGCAGGGGGACCGCATACTTCGTGCACAACAGGACGCCGCGGGTATTGATCGCGAGTGTCTCGTCGAAGTCTCCGATCTCGATGTCCTCGATTGCGGCCACCGGGCCCGTGACCCCCGCATTGTTGACCAGAATGTCCAGACGGCCGTGGGCTCGGTCACAGGCCTCGAACAGGCGGAGAACGTCCGCTTCCACGGACAGGTCGGCGGCCACCGCCATGCCGGATATTGAAGAGGCGACGTCCTCGATCACCTCTGAGCGGCGTCCGGCGATGACGACCTCTCCCCCCTCCCGGGCGAAGGCTTCGGCGATGGCCTTGCCGATCCCGGTCCCGCCTCCGGTTACGACCGCGATCTTCCCTGCCAGAACGCCCGTCATGTCACCCTCCCTTCTACAACTTCCCATCGCGCCGTCACTGGCGAATCAAGGCTTCGAATGCCGCGACGAAAGACTCCAACTGCTCATAGGTTGTGGTCGTGCTGAGCGCTCCCTGGAGACTGGGCGTCAGCATGAAACCGTCGCTGAGGAGGGCGAGCGAGGCAACCTGTTCCCACTCGGCATCACGTGTCAGCGACGAACGATAATCCGTGATCTCCTGAGAAGTGGCGTTGATCTTGAAAAGGGATCCAACACCGGTGATGCGAAGCGGCAATCCGTCGCACAGATCTTCCAGCCGTCGGCGGAGGCGCGTACCCATGGTGTTGATGTGCTCGAACGATTCCGGCGTCAGCGCTTCCATCGTGGCCCTGCCGGCAAGCATGGTCACGGGATTGGCGTTGAACGTTCCGAAATGGGCCACCCGTCCCGCGCGGTCGGGTTCGGTCACGGACATGATCTCTTCGCGTCCAGCGATGGCACCAACGGGAAATCCGCCACCGACCACCTTTCCCAGAGTGGTGAGATCCGGGTCCACGCCGACAAAGCCCTGCGCACCGCGATATCCAAGACGAAAGGCGATGACTTCGTCGAAGATGAGAAGCGTTTCGTGCTCATCGCATAGGCGACGAGCGCCTTCGAGGAACTCCCGACTGGGCAGAATCAGGCCGATGCGGTTCGACATCGGTTCCATGATCACCGCGGCCAGCTCATGCCGATGGTCCGCCATCGCCCGCTCCAAGGCGGGGAAGTCGTTGTAAGGGAGGACAAGGGTGCGGCCGAGGCCAGACGGCAGGCCCGCCGTCGCGGCTACGGGCGTCGGGGACTTGGCCGCGCCGATCTTGTCCTTCGGCGGGCCGACTGACCACAGAACGTCGTCATAACTCCCGTGGTAGCAGCCCTCGAACTTGATCACCAAGTCCCGACCGGTAAAGCCACGCGCGATGCGCAGGGCGATCATGACCGCTTCACTGCCGGAATTCGCGAAGCGAATCCGGTCGGCGGCGGGAAGGCGTTCGCAGAGGATACGGGCGAGATCGATCTCGGTTTCCGTGCGGCCGAAGAAAGCCGTCCCCTTCGCAAGCTGCGGGCTGACCGCGGCGACGACACGCGGATCCGCGTGGCCCAACGGCAAAGACGTGGCGTTAAACCACATGTCCACGATGCGGCGGCCGTCACGGTCAACCATGACGCTGCCTTCCCCCTTCTCGATATAGAGGGTGTACGGCTTGCGTAGCACGGCGTCGCGGCTGTAGCCGCCCGGCTCGACGGCCTTCGCCGCCTCCGAGAGCCGGGCCGAGGTGGGCGACAGCTCACGATATCGCCGTTCGATCTCGACGGCGCGCGCTTTGAGCGGGGTATAGAAATCGTTCACTCGGTCGCGGATCTCTACGTTGGACACCATGGTCTTCATCTCCTCCAAGCAAGGTCGGTCAAGGCCGACCGGCGCCGACGCTATCGACCAGGGGAGCGGGAGCGAATCTCCCGGGGTCGAACAAAGGCATTTCCGGTTCTTGTCCGAGAATGCGTTGGGCCAGAATCCTTCCCAGATACGGGCCGATGGTGAAACCGCCGCGGCAGCAGCCGACCACGAAGGCATTTTCGACGCCTGGTATGGGACCTGCCAAAGGCATGAAATCCGGCACATGTCCCTCGACGCCGCACCAGGTGCGAGCTACCCGAGCGTCGGCCAGCGCCGGGATCGCATAGTGAGCTTGCCGGAGATTTCCGATCAGATACTCGGGTCGGATCTGGTACCCGCCGCGGTCAAGGTCGCCGATTCCTTGCCAGCCGCCGCCGATGAGCACCGTGCCGTTGCTGGACTGCTTCAAGGTCAAGGTGCCGACAAGCGATGTTCCAAGGGCGGGGCCCTCCTTGGTGCTCAGGGGATCGCTCACGACCCCTATGATCGTTCGCAGGATCGGCCGAATCCGTTCGGTCACGGAAACCTGATTGACGCGGTATTCAACGGGCAGCTCGACGCCGAGAAGGGCACCCAGCCGGCCGAGCCAAGCACCTCCGGCGAGCGTCAGGCGGCGCGCCTGCTTCGTGTTGCCACCGAAGGTGACGGCGAAATTGGCGCCGATTTTCTCGATGGACGAAACGGTCGATCGCTCGAAAACCTGCACGCCGGCGCCGATCAGGGCGGCGCGGTAGGCGCGGCCGATCTCGTTGGATTGGGCATATCCGTCGAGTGGGCAAAAGGACGCCAGCACCGGGTGGTTTGACAGGCCGGGTTCGATTTCGCGGGCACGGTCGCGGTGAACGAATTCGATGGGCGCCCCGGCCTCGGCGCGCTCGCGCATTTTGTTTTCCAGAAGCTCCGCTTCGTCGTCAGTGAAAGCGAGGGTCAGACCGCCCAATTGGTGGAAGCCGACACCGTCCCCGAGCCAGTCGGACGCGGTCTTCCAAAGCTCCCAGCCCTTGAGGGCGTAAGGCATGAGCTCCTTGCGCTTGATCTGCAAGGACAGCGTACCGGCGTTGACGCCGGAGGCTTCCATGCACAAGCCGCGCCGCTCGATCACCGCCACCCGCATGCCGCCGCGGGCAAGATGAAGGGCGGTCGTACATCCCATGATGCCGCCGCCGATGACGAGGGCGTCGTACATGCGGACGCGTCCTACGCCGCCGCCGTTTCGTTCGCTTCAGCGGGGATGAGCCCGGCATCGATCAGAGCCGCCCGGATCTGCTGGCGCTGTTCCCCGTTGAGCGGTTTGATCGGATCCCGCGGCCATCCCCCCGGCCGGCCGACCATTTCGAGCGCCGTCTTCAGGCTGGCCGGAAACGTTCCCACGCCCATGAACTTGGGGGTCAGCTTCGAGAACTCGGCCTGAAGCCCGCGCGCCTTCGTCAGATCGCCAGTGGTCGCTGCCTCGTAGAATTCGACCATCCGTCGGCCCAGCACCAGGGACGCGGAGTCGACGAAACCAACGGCTCCCTCGCTGATCGCGGCCAGACCGAGAAGCGGGGCATAGCCGGCGAGGACGTTGATGCGGTCCCGGACGCGCCGAATCATCGCCGAAAGCACGAGCCAATCCTTGGAGCTTTCCTTGAGAGCGATCACTTTCGGATGGTCGGCCAAACGATCGACGAGATCGATGCTGAGATGAATGCCGGTGCGCCTGGGAATGTTATAGACCATCACCGGCAGATCCGAGGAGTCGAGGATATCCAGGTAGTAAGCGTGGACCTCGGCCTCGTTCGGCATGACATACCAGGGCGGCTGGACCATCACCGCATCGCAGCCGGCTTTTTCCGCTTGGCCGACCTTTGCGATCGCCTGCTGTGTCAGCATCGCGCCGCAGCCCGCGACGACGGGAACCCGGCCTGCAGCCTGCTCGGCCGCGGCTTCGAACAGTCTCGCCCGCTCGTCGTCGGTGATCGCCCAGGACTCCCCGGTACAGCCGTTCACCAGGATGCCGTGAACACCGTCCTCGATCAGGATTTCGATCAAACTTCGGAAAGCGGGCAGATCGAGTGATCGATTCTCTTTGAAAGGTGTCGTCAGGGCCGGAATGATTCCCTTGAGTTCCAGCATCTTCAACCTCCATTCTCCATGTCCGCGGCCTCGGCGAAGGGCACGGCCGGCCCCTTCATCTTCGGGCGGGCGCTGGCTTCGGGATATCTTCGTAGTCGTATTCGCCGATGAGGGTCTCCATCGGAACCGGCCGGATCGGCGTCCGCGCCGTCCACGGCCCGACGGCTTCCCGCCCGCCCAGTCGCAAGGCCGCCAAAGCCGCCGCCGTGTCTCCGCACATGCGTCCCTGGCATGGCCCCATACCGCAGCGGGTCCAAGCCTTGACCTGGTTCAGGTCGGCGGCGCCCGCCTCGAAGGCCGCCTCGATTTCCCGGCGCGTGACGTCCTCGCAGCGGCAGACGACGGTATCCGGAGTGACGGTGTCGAGCAGGCCCGGGCTCGGTGTCATCAGGCGGGCACTGGCCGCCCCGAACGTTCTCGCCCGCTGCAGTTTCCGGCGCAAGGCCGACGTTTCCTGCGCGAAGGCTTCCGGAGCCATCCGGTCGTCATCGAGGGCTGCCGTCAGTCCGGCCAGGCGCCCTTGAAGCAGCGCGGGGGCCGCACCCGAGATCCCCGTGCAGTCGCCTGCCGCGTACAGGCACGGCTCGGACGTTCGGCAATCCTCGTCGACTTTCGGAACCCATCCGCCGCGTTCGGCCGCGAATTCGTGCTCGGCGCCGAGCAGGCGGGTGAGCTCGACGGCCGGAACAAGTCCATGACCGATGGCGAGCGCATCGCACTGGAAGGCGCGCGCCGGGACATCCCAACGCGGCCGCCATTGGTTGTCCACGGGTCTCGCCATGATCTCCGTGACGCTGTCGCCCCCACGGACCTCGACGACGGCGTGGCGGAACAGCAAGGGAACGCCGGCCAAGCGGATGCGACCGACCCAGCCGAGCCCGCGAAGCAGCAGGTCCGGCCGCACCGCCATGGATGGCAACGCACGGGCCCAATCCCCGGGCGAGGCGGCGTCGATCACGGCCCCCACCTTTCCGCCGGCCTTGAGGATCCCCACCGCAACCGCGGCAACCAATGGTCCGCAACCGGCAACGACGGTCGTCTCTCCGGGCAGCGCCTGCTGTGACTTCAGCAGTATCGTTGCGGCCCCGAGGCCGATGACTCCGGGCAGGGTCCAGCCGGGCATCGGGACCACCCGCTCATAGGTCCCCGAGGCGACGACCACCGACTTTGCGGTCCAGAACTCCAATCCCTCCGGACCGAAGGTGGATACCTTGAAGCCCGGCGCAACGAACCAGACCCGCCGTTCGAAGACCTTGCGCACGCGGCTCGCCGCCAGCCGGTCCCGCAGGCTGGCGCCAATGTGAAAATCAGGATCGATCCGTTTGCCATTCGCCACGACAAAGCTTTTCGGAGGTGCGCGAAACACCTGCCCGCCGGCGTCCGCGGCTTCGTCCAGAAGAACGACGTCCATGCCGTGCTCGGCCGCGGCCAAGGCCGCGCTCGCGCCCGCCGGCCCGGCCCCGAGAACGAGAAGATCGGTCCAGTGTTGCGCCGTCACTTCAGTGTCCCCGAAATGACGGTCATGCCGTCGCGCACCGGCTCCTGACACGCGTTCACTGCCCGGCCGTCAACGCGGATCACGCACTCCTGGCAAACCCCCATCATGCAGAACATGCCCCGCGGCGTTCCAGCCTGCGGACTCGCACGAAGATGCAGGATGCCCTCGGCCGCCAAGGCAACCGCCAAGGATTCTCCCGCGAACGCGCTGATCCGACGACCGTCGACGCGGATCTCCACGCGTATCGATCTCTCGACTGCCTTTGTCGCCCTTTTCAACATGCTTGCGGCGCCGTTCTGTCGACTGTATACAATGATTATTGCCGAGTGCGGGTGAGCGGTCAAGGGCGCCCGAAGCTCCTGTCCTTCGACGCGGCGGCGGCCGCAACCGAAACCAGGCGGCCACTCCTTCGCGTCGGCGAGTGGGAGACCAGAGATCGACACCGCTGTGGGGGCTCCCAGGGACTTACGCTACCCGAGCAGAAGCTTCGAACTCTCGCACCGCGGTCGCGTCAAGTCGTGAGATCGTCGACTTTGCCATCACGGGAGACGCTCGATGAATCTGTCCCAAGCCCTTGCTCATATGATGAAGGCCTATGATGCCGAGTATGCCTTCACCTTGACCGGTGGACCCCAGGAACCCTTGATGGAGGCGCAACTCAACCATGGTGTGAAGGTCGTGCTTGGCCGCTGCGAAAGATCGGCGTTCGCCATGGCCGACGCCTACGCCCGGTTGACCGGCAAGCCGACCTTCGGGTTCGCGCAGTACGGATGCGGGACGGCCTATCTGCCCTTTTCCCTGGTCGACGCACACTGGGCGCACAGCCCCGTCATCGCCGTCAACAGCGCCACGGATAGCAACACCAAGTACAAGTTCGAATACCAGGAGCTGGAGTCAGTTCCCATGTTTCTGACCTGCACCAAATGGTGTGGCGAGCTGCCGGCCCCCCAACGCGTCGCCGACGTCCTGAGAACAGCGGTGAGGACGGCGGTCAGCGGAACCCCCGGGCCCGCCTATCTTACCATCCCGATGGACTGGTATCGGCGGGAACTGGACCCGGCGCCCGAGATCTACGCGGAACCGGCCTTTGCTCGAGTGGCGGCGACACGGGCGGCACCCGCCACGGAGGACATCGAACGGATCGTCGAGGCACTCGCGACTGCGAAGCGGCCCGTCCTCCTCGCCGGTGGCGGCGTGCTGTTGTCGCAAGCCTGGGAGGAGATGACGGCCGTAGCCGAAGCGCTCGACGTGCCGGTGGTAACCTCGATCTCGGGCAAAGGCAGCATTTCGGAGAATCATCCGCTAGCCGTTGGGGTTGGCGGCCGCTACTCGCGCAAGGTGGCCAACGACGTTCTGAATGGCTGTGACCTCTGCATCGTGGTGGGATCACGGCTTGGATCGATGGGAACGGATACCTTCAAGTCCCCCGCGCCGGAGACGCGCATCATCCATATCGATTGCGATGCGAACGTGCTGGGACGCACCTATCGGGAGGAGCTTTCGATCCTCGGCGACGCCAAGCTGACCCTGTCTTCGCTGCGGCAAGCCCTCGGCGACGGGGCCCGTTCGGACAAATCGCGGGGATGGCGGGAATGGACCGAAACCGCGCGGCGATCGGTCGCCGGATGGCGGGAGAAGGTTCGAGAGCGCGCCTCCGAGCGCGTCGTCGACGGACGGCTCAATCCCATTTTCGTGCTATCGGTTCTCAATGATCTCCTGGCGGAGGACGACGTGGTCGTCGCCGATACGGGATACATGGCGGCCTGGTCGGGCACCCTCCTCGACCAGAAGACGCCTGGCCGAAAAACGCTGCGGGCCGCAGGTTCACTGGGCTGGGCCTTCCCGGCGGCCCTGGGAGCCAAGCTGGCCGTCGGACCAAGCTGTCGGGTCTTCTGCCTCATGGGTGATGGCGGAATGGGGTATCACCTGGCCGATCTTGAAACGGCCCTTCGCATTGACACTCCGGTTGTCACGATCGTCATGAACAACGCGGCTTTCGGGTTTTCCTACGACGTCCAACGCTATCTCCATCCACAAAGTGAACGCCTTCCGGACGCAACGGATTTCCTCGACCTGGACTTCGCGTCCATTGCCCGCTCCTTTGGCGCCCATGGCGAACGGGTAACCGATCCGGACGATCTCCTCCCGGCCTTGCGGCGAGCCGTCGACAGCGGCCGGCCCGCTATCATCGACTGCGCCGTGTCCAAGAACGTCACGCCTCCGGTGGGACGGTACGCCGCCGCCGCGGGTCGGGATATCTGACCCGACGTCGGGGTTGGCCCGCGTTTGGCACAAGGCGCGATTGCGCGGGGACCGGCCTGCTCGATCGATGGCGGCCATAATGGACGCACACCAAACATTTGAGGCGTTTTACGATGCGCATTCTCGAACGTATGGCCCGCCCCGCCGCGCCGACCCTCTCCCGCCTCGGCCTGGAGCCGTTCGCGCCGACGGGGTGAGACGCGGTTCCCTCTCGTGAAAGCCTGCCCTATTGCTCCGGCTCGACCGAGAAGAAGAGCGGATGCCCCGCGCCGCGGCCGGCATCGGTGCCTTCCTTGGCCTTGGTCTCCGCGACTTCCTTCGTGTAGACGGCGACGACGCACGCACCGCGTTGATGCGCGGTCATCATGATCCGGTAGGCCTGATCCTCGCTCACGGCGAACACGGCCTTCAGCACCGTGACCACGAACTCCCGCGGCGTGTAGTCGTCGTTGACCAGAATGACCTTGTGCAGGCGCGGCCG
>JANQJG010000118.1 GCA_028281785.1 Rhodospirillales bacterium | reverse complement strand
GACACACCGGGTCGTCGGCCCTCGTGCTTCGACGAAGCTCAGCATGAGGGCCTCATCCTGAGCAACGTCGAAGGAGAGGCCCGAGCCCCTTCGAACGTTCGCTGGTATTAGAAGATTGCAGAAAACCTCTGCGGGGCAGCAATAGACCAAGGCGGACCTCGTTCTTTCGTGCTGCCCGCCCGTCGACCCGCCGTCTCAGGATGAGGGGGGGTGGGGAGCGCTGACCGCCTCGCCAGCCTCCGCCCGGCCTTTCGTCGCGCCGCAGCAGGCCTTGAACTTGCGGCCGCTGCCGCAGGGACAGGGGTCGTTGCGGCCGACCTTGCGGGGGGCGGAACGCGCCTCCTTCTCCCGGCGCAGCATCTCCATGATGTCGGAGGCCGGCCGTCCCTGGTGCACGAGATTGGCCATGGTGCGCAGCCTCGGCCCGGCATGGGCGAAGAACTTCTTGTAGGAGGCACAGAAATAATTAAGGCCGTCCTCGCCATGGGGCGTAGTCAAGAAACGGTGCTTGGGGCAGCCGCCATTACAGGCGAAGCGGTATTCACACTCCCGGCAATAGCGGGGCAGGGTGTCCTTCTTGTCCTGGCCGAACTTGACCTGCTCCGGCGAGAAGGCGAGCTGGTCCATGGGGGTGTCGTTGATGTTGCCCAGCCGGTACTCCGGATAGACGTAGTGGTCGCAGGCATAGAGGTCGCCGTTGTGCTCCATCGCCAACCCCTGGCCGCAGGTCTCGGCGAACCAGCACAGGCCGGCCGGCGCGCCCGCCCAAAGGCCGAGTTGAACATCGAAAAACTGCACGAACACCTTGCCGACGTCCTGGCGGATCCAGTCGTCGAAGATCGAGCACAGGAAGTCGCCGTAAACGTTGGGGAGCACGCTCCAGGGCGTGACCTTGGCCTCGATGCCTTCGTCATCCATCTGCGGGGCCCCGGCCAAGCTTTGGCCGTCGACCGAGCGCTCGACGATGGGAATGAACTGCATGAACTCCGCCCCCTGATCCTTGAGGAAGCGGTAGACCGTCCGCGGATGGCGGGAGTTGTGGCGCTGGACCACGGTCAGGGTGTTGAAGTCCGCGCCGCCGTCTCTCAGCAACCCAAGCCCGCGCATGACCGTGTCGAAGGATGGGCGCTGCTTCTTGTCGACGCGGTAACGGTCGTGGATCTCGCGGGGTCCGTCGATGCTGATGCCGATGAGGAAGCCGTTCTCCTTGAAGAAGGCCGCCCATTCCTCGGTCAGCAGGGTCCCATTGGTCTGCAGCGCGTTGCGGATGCTCTTGCCCGCCGGACCGTATTGCTTCTGGAATTCGACGACCTTGCGGAAGAAGTCGAGACCGAGGAGCGTCGGTTCGCCGCCCTGCCAGGAGAACCAGATCTCCGGCACGCCGAGACGGTCGTGGATGGCGACGTAGTCGCGGACATACGTCTCCAACGTCTCGTCGGACATGCGGAAGCTGTGGCGCCCGGGATAGAGCTTCTCCTTCTCCAGGTAATAGCAGTAGGAGCAATCCAGATTGCATTTCGGGCCGATGGGCTTGGTGATGATCTGGAAGGGGCGGGGCGTAGTGGCGGGGTCGGCCAATTGACGGCTCCATCCTGGCTGTGGAGATTGCGTTTCAAACCGGGCGATTTGCGACTCCTTATCATATTGGACGCGCGCTTGCTCCACCAAGGTGAAATGGTCCCGGTGGTCAGACCAGCTAATCGGCGCGAACTTCGGCGCCCTCCATGTAGGTGGCGACGGCTTCCCGCTTGGCCGGCGTCATATGCAGGCCGCATTTGGTCCGGCGCCACAGAATATCCTCGGCGCCGCGCGCCCATTCCTCCCGCACAAGGTAGTCGACCTCGCGGCCGAACAGGCCAGCGCCGTAGGCGGTTCCGAGATCGCCGACCTTACGCGCGTCCCCCAGCACTTTATATGATCTGGTGCCGTGGCGGCGGGCGAGGGCTCGCAGATAGGCAGGCTCCAGTTCGGGATAGGCAGCCGCCAGATCGGCAAGGAGATGGTCGAAACTGCCGCCGGGCATGTCGCCGCCGGGCAGGGGCGCGGACCAGGTCCAGGACGGACCCATCCGCGGCAGAAAGCGCCAAAGCTTTTCCAGCACGGCTTCCGCCAGGCGGCGGTAGGTGGTGATCTTGCCGCCGAAAACCGACAGGAGGGGCGGTTGGTCCTTGGGCGCGTCGAGATCCAGCACGTATTCCCGCGTCACGGCGGAGGGGTTGTCCGACGCGTCGTCGTAGAGCGGGCGCACGCCCGCGTAGGACCATAGGATATCGTCCGGGGATATTGTGTCGATGAAGTACCGGTTGACGGCGTCGCAGAGATACGCGGCCTCGGTCTCGTCCATATAGACGTCCGCAGGGTCGCCTTCGAAGGGGATATCGGTCGTGCCGATGAGTGAAAAGCGCCCCTCATAGGGAAGGACGAAGACGATGCGCCGGTCCCGGTTCTGAAGAATGAAGGCGTGCTCGCCTTCATAGAGTCTAGGTACGACGAGATGGCTGCCCTTGACCAGCCGGATGCCGGCGCCCGAGCGGCGGCCGATCACGCCGTCCAAGACGTCCTGAACCCAGGGACCGGCGGCGTTGATCAGGACGCGCGCGCGCACCTGGCGCTCGCCGCCGCCGTCGCTATCCCGCAGCGTGCCAACCCAGACCCCCTCCCGGCGTTCGGCATGGACGAGGCCGGTGCGGGTGAGGATCGCCGCCCCGTTCTCGGCGGCGCCGACGGCGTTGAGGGCGACGAGGCGGGCGTCGTCGGCCCAGCAGTCGGAGTAGACAAAGCCCTTCCTGACCGTGTCGTGAAGGGGGCGGCCGATCGAGTCCTTGCGCAGATCCAGCCCCTCCGAGTCGGGAAGCTGGTGGTTGCGCCCGAGATAGTCGTAGAGGAACAGGCCCGTCCGGATGAGCCAAGCCGGCCGCACCGTATTCCGATGGGGCAGCACGAAGCGCAGCGGCCAGATGATATGCGGCGCCTTGTTGAGCAGAACCTCCCGTTCGAGCAAGGCTTCCCGGACCAGCCGGAACTCGCCGTATTCCAGATAGCGGAGCCCGCCATGGATGAGCTTGCTGCTGGCCGAGGAGGTGGCGCTGGCAAGATCCCTCTGCTCGCACAGGAGGACCGAAAGGCCACGCCCCGCGGCATCGCAGGCGATGCCGCAGCCATTGATTCCGCCGCCGACAACAAGCAGGTCGAAGACCCGATCGAGATCGGTCATGTCGCGCTCTCCGTAGTATGCACTGAATCGCTCTTCGGTATGCTGAATCCGCCCTGGATTTTTCGTTTTAGAAAACATATGATCGTTTCCGAAAACAAACAAGCTCGTTCATACCCTGTCGAAGCGCCCGGGACGTCGAAGGGAGGATCGAGATGAGGTGGACACGTCCCCGATGACCCGTGAGACCCCCCGAGACGTCATCATCGTTGGTGGCGGCGTGATTGGCTGCGCCATCGCGAGGGAGCTTTCCCGCTACCGGCTCGACGTGCTCCTGATCGAGAAGGAATGCGAGGTCGGCTTCGGAACCAGCAAGTCGAACAGCGGCATCATCCATGCCGGTCATCACGCGTCCACCGATACCCTGAAGGGGCGTTTGGAATGGGACGGGAACCAGGCCTGGGACCAGATCGCGGATGAGCTGGGTTTCGGTTTTCAGCGGGTCGGCGAGCTCATGGTGGCGTTCGACGATTCCCAGCTCGGGACACTGGAGAAGATCAAGGCGCAAGGCGAGGGGAAAGGCGTTCCCGACCTGGAGATCTGGGAACCCGAGCGGATCCGCAAGGAAGAGCCGAGCCTTTCCACCGATATCATCGCCGCTTTGCACGCCCCGACGGCCGGGGTCGTCAATCCCTACGAGGCCTGTTTCGGCCTGATCGACAACGCGCGCGAGAACGGCGTTGCGATCGTCGTCGAGACGACGGTGGAGAGTGTGGCCGCCGATGATGACGGCGCCATCGTTCTCGGCACCTCCCGCGGCCGGCATGCGGCCCGCTTCGTGATCAACGCGGCCGGTGTCCATGCGGACCGGATCGCGGCGCTGGCCGGTGTCGGCAGCTTCCGGATCACACCCCGCAAGGGCGAGGAATACCTGCTCGACAAGCGGCTCAAAGGGTTGGTCAAGCGGATCATCTTTCCCTGCCCGACGCCGACCTCGAAGGGGATTCTGGTGATCCCGACCTTCGACGGCACGATCATGGTCGGGCCGACCGCCCATGAGACCGAGGACAGGTCGGACCTCACGACCACCATGGCCGGGGGCGACGAGGTCTTCGCCAGCGTCAAACGCGTGGTTCCCGGTGTCAGCGAACGGGATTGCATCGCCGAGTTCGCGGGCCTGCGCGCCGCGGCGAAGGGCGAGGACTTCATCATCGGCCCCACCGATCTAAAAGGCTTCGTCAATGTCGCCGGGATCCAATCGCCGGGCCTGACCGCAGCTCCGGCCATCGCCAGAATGGTGACCGACATCCTCCATGACGAGGGCCTCGGGCTGGTTCCCGACGATGGGTTCGTTCCGACCGTCACCCACCCGATCCGCGTCGCCTCGCTGCCTCTCGAGGAGCAGATCGGCCTGGCCGGCCACGACCCGCGCTTCGGCCACGTGGTCTGCCGCTGCGAGCACATCACGGAGGGCGAGGTGATCGACTCGATCCAGCGCGGCGCCCAGACCCTGGACGGCATCAAGTTCCGGACGCGAGCCGGCATGGGACGATGCCAGGGGGGATTCTGCAGCTGGCGCTGCATGGAGCTGATCGCCCAGGAGAAGGGCGTGCCGCTGACCTCCGTCACCAAGCGCGGCGGCGGCTCCTGGATCATCTGCGAACGCGAGGACGGAGGGGGAAGGTGATTACGGGGCGGCCGGCCCGGATCCGCACCCGCTATGACGTGGCCGTCGTGGGCGGCGGCCCGGCGGGCATGGCCGCGGCGCTGGGCGCCCGTGAGTCGGGGGCCGAGAGCATTCTGGTGATCGACCGGGAACGGGAGGCCGGAGGCATCCTCTGGCAGTGCATCCATTCCGGCTTCGGTCTGCATCACTTCAAGGAGGAGCTGACCGGCCCGGAATACGCCCAGCGCTATCTCGAAGAAATGCTGGAGGCGGGCGTCGACCTCCTCACCGACAGCTTCGTCGCCGACATCGATCGCGATCGGCGCCTCAAGGTGATGACCGGCGCCCGAGGGGTGCACGTGGTCGAGGCCGGCGCCGTGGCGCTGGCCATGGGCGCGCGGGAGCGAACCCGCGGCGCGATCCGCATTCCGGGAACGCGGCCGTCCGGGGTGATGACGGCCGGACTGGCGCAAAAGATCGTCAACATGCATGGTTATCTGCCGGGGCGGCGGGCGGTGATCCTGGGCTCCGGCGATATTGGCCTGATCATGGCACGGCGCCTGACCCTGGAGGGCGTCGAGGTGATGGGTGTCTTCGAGATCATGCCCCATGCCAACGGCCTCAACCGCAACATTGTGCAATGCCTCCACGATTTCGACATCCCGCTGTACCTCTCCACCACGGTGGCGGAGATCCACGGCCGGGACCGCGTGGAGAAGGTTACCGTGGCGCCGGTCGACGAAAATTTCCGGCCGATCCTGGGGAAGGCCTGGGACATCGACTGCGATACGCTGCTGCTCTCGATCGGTCTGATCCCGGAGAACGAGCTGTCGCGGCAGCTCAATCTGAGCATCGATCAGGTCACCGGCGGACCCGTCGTCGACAGCCGCATGGAGACCTCGAAGAGCGGCGTTTTCGCCGGCGGCAACGTCGTCCATATCCACGATCTGGTCGATTTCGTGAGTCAGGAATCCTTGCTCGCGGGCCGGGGCGCCGGTGCCTATCTGAGCGGGGGGCGGCCACCCCCCGACAATATTCGGGTGATCCCGGGCGAGAACGTCGCTTATTGCGTGCCGCACAGCATCGCCAGCGAACGTCCCCATACGATCTACATGCGAGTGCGGCGGCCCCTGGAGAAATGCCTCATCCGCTTCGGCGAGGTACTGGAGAAAAAGCTGAGCTATGTGTTTCCGGCGGAGATGGTGTCGCTCAAGGTAAGGCCCGAACTGCTGGAGAAGTTCCACGGCGATGCCCTGAAGGTCGATATTCTGCCGCGGGCATAAAGGGAAAGTACCGACGATGGCCCAAGAACCCATCAGCCACTATCTGTGCATCGGATGTCCCTTGGGCTGCCGCCTCGAGGTCGACGAGGGGCCCGGCGGCGACATCGTCGAGGTGCGCGGATGGGCCTGCAAGCGGGGCGACCGCTATGCGCGGCAGGAGCACACCGACCCCCGGCGCATGGTGACGACGACCGTGCGGTTGAGCGGAGGGATGTGGGCCCGGCTTCCCGTCAAGACAAGCGTGCCCGTGCCGAAGGGACGAATCGGCGAGGTCTGCCTTCAGCTTCGCGAGGTGACGGTTCCGGCGCCCGTGCGCACGGGGGACGTGGTCGTGAAAAACGTCCTCGGCCTGGAGGCGGATATCGTGGCCACGCGGGACGCCGCCTAAAGACATAGCGCACTAAACGGGAGACCCCTCCGTCACCACCGCATCGGCTGCCACTACGGCATCGGCGACGTGCAATTCGACGCCGAGGTCGCTCATCCTCTGGCAAAGGGGGAGGGGCGGATTGCGATCGGTGAACACGGAAGTGATCTGGTCGATCGTGCCCAGGCGGACCATGGCGTTGCGGCCGAACTTCGTGTGGTCGGCGGCGAGAAAGATGCGGCGGGAATTGGCGATGATGGCCTGCGCGACGCGGACCTCGCGGTAGTCGAAGTCAAGGAGCACGCCGTCGGCATCGATCCCGCTGATTCCGATGATCCCGAAGTCGACGCGAAACTGCGAGATCAGATCGATCGTCGCCTCGCCGATGATACCGCGGTCGCGGCTGCGGACGAGGCCGCCCGCGACAACGACCTCGAAATCCGGATTGCCGGAGAGGATCGCCGCGACGTTGAGGTTGTTTGTGATGATCCGAAGGCCTTCATGATCCATGAGCGCCTTGGACACCTCCTCCGTCGTCGTGCCGATATTGATGAAGAGCGAGGCGTGATCGGGGATGTGCTTCGCCAGCAGCTTGGCGATTCGCCGCTTCTCCTCCAGGCACAGGACTTGCCGAGCCGCATAGGCGACATTCTCGACGCTCGACGGCGTGCCGGCACCGCCATGATAGCGCTCCACCAACCCCCGGTCGCTGAGCATGTTGATGTCTCGGCGCACCGTCTGTGGCGTCACCTCGAACCGCTTCGACAAGGATTCGACCGTGACGAATCCATGCCTCTGAACGAGATCCAGGATCTGTTGATGTCGAACTTTAGGTGCCTGCATGGACGCCCCCCAACGGCCGCCGCCCCGATATATGTCTATCATTCCCAACAATATACAACAAAAACCGAAAGCATTGGGACATCTTCTTTCGAGAAGGAAAGCTAAAGCTTACCGAATGTGTTCATTCATTTTTGCCTTATAGATTGAATATAAAGGATATTCACCTGTAATATGGAATAATTATAAAAAGAGAAAGAGTTCGGAAATGCGTATATATATTCGGAATTATATGAAATCGAGCCATGTATGTTCGATATCGAAAACAACTGGCTTGACTCTCTCCGATTTCCCCAACATCATTCGGGCAAAGATCAAAAAATACAAAAAGGGGAGGTGAGACGGCGTGGGCGGGTCATCCTATCTTCTGGCGATCGATCAGGGAACGACGAGCACGCGCGCGATCCTGTTCGACGACGCATGCACGCCCCTGGGTTCCGAACAAATAGAGCTGCCGCAGATCTATCCCCGGGATGGATGGGTCGAGCATGATCCCGAGGAGATCTGGCGGGCGACAGGGGCCGTCTGCAGATCCGCCATCGAGAAGGCGAATATCAAGGCCAGCGAGATTACGGCGGCCGGCATCACCAATCAGCGGGAGACCGTCGTCCTGTGGGATCGCCGCAATGGCAAGCCGATCCACAATGCCATCGTGTGGCAGGACCGGCGCACGGCCGAGACCTGCCGGAAACTGATCGAGGGCGGCCACGAGGACCTCGTCAGGGAACGGACGGGGCTGCTGATCGATCCCTACTTCTCCGGAACCAAAATCGCCTGGCTGCTGGATAACGTGGACGGGGCCCGGGAGGCCGCGGAAAGCGGCCAACTCGCCTTCGGTACGGTGGACAGCTTCCTCCTTTGGCGGCTGACCGGCGGTAGGGTGCACGCGACGGACGCCACCAACGCCTCGCGTACCCTCATCTTCAACATCCATACCCAGGACTGGGACGACGAGCTGCTCGACCTGTTGCGCATTCCGCGCGGCATCCTTCCCGAGGTCAAGGACAATGCCGACGATTTCGGCGTTATCGAGGCCGAGTTGCTGGGCGCCGAGATCCCCATCGCAGGTATCGCCGGGGACCAACAGGCCGCCACCGTCGGCCAGGCCTGCTTCGAACCCGGCATGATCAAAAGCACCTACGGCACCGGATGCTTCGTCGTGCTCAACACGGGGAAAACGGCGGTCGAGTCGAAGAACCGGCTTCTCACGACCGTCGCCTATCGGCTGAATGGCAAAACGACCTATGCCATCGAGGGAAGCATTTTCGTGGCCGGGGCCGCGATCCAGTGGCTTCGCGACGGGCTCAAGGTCATCGGCCACGCCAGCGAGTCGGAGGGGCTGGCCCGGGGCCTGGAAAGCACGGAAGGGGTCTATCTGGTACCCGCCTTCATCGGGTTGGGCGCTCCCCATTGGGAGCCCTCGGCACGGGCGGCGATCCTTGGGCTGAGCTTTGGAGCCGGCATACCCCATATCGTTCGCGCGGCCCTGGAATCGGTGTGCTATCAGACACGGGATCTCATGCGGGCGATGGCCGACGACGGTGCCGCCGCGCCGACGGCGCTCAGGGTCGATGGCGGCATGGTCGCCAATGACTGGGTTGTCCAATTCCTCTCCGATGTTCTCGACCTGCCCGTGGAGCGACCCGCCGTTATCGAGACGACGGCCGTGGGCTGCGCCTTTCTCGCCGGATTGAAGACGGGCGTCTACGGATCCCTGGAAGACATCTCCGAACGATGGAAGCCAGATCGTCGATGCGAGCCGGCCATGGACGAGGAGACGCGGAAGCGCCTCTACGCCGGTTGGCTTGACGCGTTGCGTCGTGTGCGCGGGCCAAGCGGGGCCGGTTAACACCGCCCCCCGACATCAGCCGGTCCGCCGCAAGTGAGGACCCGATGAGCCTTGTGCTCGAACAGGTGACCAAGAGGGTTGGGCATGACGTCCATATCGCGGATGTTAGCCTGGAGCTCTCGGAAGACTCGCTGAACGTTTTGATCGGCCCGACGCTTTCGGGAAAGACATCCCTGATGCGCCTGATGGCGGGGCTCGATCGCCCCACCGCCGGAAAGGTGCTCGTCGACGGGATCGATGTGACAGGCGTGTCGGTGCGCAAGCGCGACGTCGCGATGGTCTACCAGCAATTCATCAACTACCCGTCGTTCACGGTTTACAACAACATCGCCTCGCCCTTGAGGTTCGAGAGGCTCGGCAAAAAGGAGATCGACCGGAAGGTTCGCGAAGCCGCCGAAATGATGCGCATCGAGCCGCTGCTCGACCGCCTGCCGTCGGAGCTTAGCGGCGGCCAGCAGCAGCGCACGGCCATCGCCCGTGCCCTGGTCAAGGAAACCAAGCTGCTGATCCTCGACGAACCCCTGGTCAACCTCGACTACAAGCTGCGGGAGGAACTGCGCTCGGAGATGCACCAGCTTTTCCAGGGCGGCGGAACGATCGTCGTCTACGCCACCACCGAACCCCTGGAAGCGCTGATGCTCGGAGGCTCGACCGTGGTCCTCGACGAGGGCAGGGTGCTGCAAAGCGGCGGCACGCTCCAGGTCTACCACCGCCCGGCCTCGGTCCGCTGCGCCGAGATCTTCAGCGACCCGCCGATCAACGTCATTCCGGGCCGGGTCGAAGGCGGAAACGTCAGGTTCGGACGCGAGATGGGGTTTCCGGTGAACGGCCACCTCGCGGCCCTGCCGCCCGGGCGGTATCAATTCGGCGTCCGCGCCAGCCATCTTTCGATCGGGCGGCGCACGGAGAAGGACATCCGGATGCCGTTCACGGTCGAGCTGGCCGAAGTCAGCGGCTCCGAAACCTTCATTCACGCCCATCACGACGGGGTCACCTGCGTGGTTCAGGAGGAGGGGGTGCACAGCTTCGCGCTCGGCGCGCCGGTCGACGTGTTCCTGAATCCTTCGCAGCTTTTCGCGTTCGACGCCGCCGGCGCCCTTGTCGCGGCGCCGGAGCGCGACGGCGGGAGCCGGGACCAGGATCGAGGGTCGTGATGGCACAGATCGATCTGAAAGACCTCGCCCATTCCTACGCCTCCCGCCCGCAGTCGGACGCGGACTACGCGCTCAAGCGGCTGGACATGATCTGGCAGGACTCCGGGGCGTACGCGCTTCTTGGCCCTTCGGGATGCGGCAAGACGACGATGCTGAACATCATCTCCGGCCTGCTCCGGCCGAGCCAAGGGCGCGTCGTGTTCGACGGCCGGGACGTCACGGATCTGAGCCCGCAGGACCGCAACATCGCCCAGGTGTTCCAGTTCCCGGTCATCTACGACACCATGACGGTTTTCGACAACTTGGCTTTTCCCCTGCGCAACCGAGGCGTCAACGAAGGCGAGGCCCGCAAGCGGGTCGAAGAGGTCGCCGAGATGCTGGAGCTTTCGGACGACCTTAGAAGGCGGGCCGCCGGCCTCACCGCCGACGCCAAGCAGAAGATCTCGCTTGGGCGCGGACTGGTGCGCAGCGATGTCGCGGCGATCCTGTTCGACGAACCGCTGACCGTCATCAACCCGCATATGAAATGGCTGCTGCGGCGAAAACTCAAACAGGTCCATGAGCAGTTCCAGATCACCCTGATCTACGTCACCCACGATCAAAACGAGGCCCTGACCTTCGCCGAACAAGTCGTGGTGATGCATGAGGGGCAGGTGGTGCAGACCGGCACGCCGCAGGAATTGTTCGAAAAGCCCGCCCATACCTTCGTCGCCTACTTCATCGGAAGCCCGGGGATGAACCTGCTTCCCTGCCGGCTCGATGGCGGCGCGGTGGTCATCGACGGCGAACACATCGCGCTCGCCGACGGTTTGGGCGCCCGCGCGGAGCGCGCGGGAGGCGAGCTTCAGTTGGGGATTCGGCCGGAGTTCCTGAAGCTACACGCGACACAGGTCGAGCAGGGCATTCCGGTCCGCGTGAAGCTGGTCGAGGATCTCGGCAACTACAAGATGGTGACCGTGCGGCTCGGCGAACGGACGCTCCAGGCGAAGGTGCCGGAAGACGAGGAAGTCGGCGGCGAGCAGGCTTGGCTCGTGTTCCCGCCGGAGTGGCTGCGGCTCTACGTCGATGGCCATCTGGTGGAGTAGGGGGAGCGCGCGGGATGGAAAAGACCCCGAACAACAAAGCGTGGCTTCTGGTCATTCCGGTCTTCGTGATCGTCGCCTTCAGCGCCATCATCCCGCTGATGACGGTCGTCAACTATTCGGTCCAGGACATCTTCGGACCGGGCGAGCGCTACTTCGTCGGCGTCGAATGGTTCAAGGAAACGCTGTCCGATCGCCGTTTGCACGACGCCTTGTGGCGGCAGTTCCTGTTCTCCGGCCTGGTTCTGCTGATCGAGATCCCGCTGGGCGTGATGATCGCGCTGGCAATGCCGAAACGGGGCTGGGGCGTGTCGGTGAGCCTGGTGCTTCTGGCGCTGCCGCTGCTCATTCCGTGGAACGTGATCGGCACCATCTGGATCATCTTCACGCGACCCGATATCGGGCTGTTCGGCGTGGCGATCAACGGCCTCGGCATCGACTTCGACCATACGGCGTCACCGCTCGACGCCTGGGTCACCGTGATGCTGATGGAGGTCTGGCACTGGACGCCGCTGGTTGTGCTGCTGGCCTATGCCGGCCTGCAGGCGATCCCGGAAGCCTATTTCCAGGCCGCGCGGATCGACGGCGCGTCGGCATGGGCCACCTTCCGCTATATCCAGCTTCCGAAGATGCGCGGCGTGCTCACCATCGCGGTGCTGCTGCGCTTCATGGACAGCTTCCTGATCTATGCCGAGCCCTTCGTGCTGACCGGCGGCGGGCCGGGCAACTCGACCACCTTCCTGTCGATCCACTTGGTGAAGCTGGCGGTCGGGCAGTTCGACCTGGGCCCGGCGGCCGCCTTCTCGATCATCTACTTCCTGATCGTGCTCTTGTTCAGCTGGATGTTCTACCAGGCCCTGCAGCGGGTCGGGACGGGAGAAAAGTGATGCCGGTGCGCAAGCGGACCCTCGCCCTGATCGCTTATTTCATTCTGCTTCTGCTGCCCATCTACTGGATGTTCAACATGTCGCTTCAGACGAACGCGGACATCCTGGGCGAGTTCTCCCTGGTGCCGACGGACCCCACCCTCACCAACTACATCAAGATCTTCACCGACGAGGCGTGGTACTCCGGCTACATCAACTCGATCATCTATGTCAGCATCAACACGGCGGTCTCCCTGCTGACGGCGCTGCCGGCGGCCTATGCCTTCTCGCGCTATCGCTTCATCGGCGACAAGCACATGTTCTTCTGGCTGCTGACCAATCGCATGGCGCCGCCGGCGGTGTTCCTGCTGCCGTTCTTCCAGCTCTATTCGACCTTCGGCCTGATCGACACCCATATCGCGGTCGCGATCTCCCACTGCCTGTTCAACGTGCCGCTGGCCGTCTGGATCCTCGAGGGATTCATGTCGAGCGTGCCGCGCGAGATCGACGAGATGGCCTATATCGACGGCTACAGCTACCCACGTTTCTTCCTGACCGTCTTCGTGCCCCTGATCCGCACCGGCATCGGCGTGACCGCCTTCTTCTGCTTCATGTTCTCCTGGGTCGAGCTGCTGCTGGCCAGGACCCTGACGACCACCGACGCCAAGCCGATCGCGGCGACGATGACGCGAACCGTGAGCGCGACCGGCCTCGACTGGGGGCTGCTCGCGGCGGCGGGCATTCTCACCATCGTGCCGGGCGCGTTGGTGATCTGGTTCGTGCGGAACTACATGGCCAAGGGCTTCGCGCTCGGCCGGGTGTGATGGAGGAGTGGCGGACATGAGCCTGGAATGGATGGCATGGACGCTCCCGACCGCGACCTTTTTCGTGGTCATCGCGCTCCTGCTTCTGGGGATGACGATCTGGGAGCTGAGGACGCCGTCGGTCGCCCGGAAGGGCTTTCTGCCCATCGATACGACCAGGGGCGACCGGTTCTTCATCGGCCTTCTGGGCAGCGCCTACATCAATCTGGCATGGCTGGGACTCACCGGCCTGAGTCCCTGGTTCTCGCTGCTGATCTCCGTCGTCTTTCTGGTGGCCGTGATCCGCTATGGCTGACGCGTCGACATGAACGCAATTCGGAAGGAAACGATTTCACCGGGTCGGCGAAAGGCGGGATAGCCCCAACCGCCGGACGCGGCTTCGACCCAATAAACCGCATGGGGCCAACAGGAGGCACCAACAATGCGAAGCATTGGACTACGAAAATCCAAGCGTCTTCACGTCCTGCCAGGCTTGGCCGCGTTTGCCGTCCTCCTGGCATTGGGCGCCGCGGCATCGCCGGCTTCGGCCGATATGGCGGCGGCCGAGAAATGGGTGGATAACGAGTTCCAGCCCTCGACCCTGAGCCGGGCGGACCAGCTCAAGGAAATGGAATGGTTCATCAAGGCGGCCGAACCGTTCCGCGGAATGGAGATCAAGGTCGTCGCGGAGACCATCCCGACCCACGAATACGAGTCGAAAACGCTCACTCAGGCCTTCGAGGAAATCACCGGCATCAAGGTCACGCATGACCTGATCCAGGAAGGCGACGTCATCGAGAAGCTGCAAACCCAGCTTCAATCGGGCGAGAACGTCTTCGATGCCTATATCAACGACTCCGATCTGATCGGGACGCATTTCCGCTATGGCGCCGTGGTCAACCTGACCGACTGGATGGCGGGCGAGGGCAAGGATGTCACGCTGCCGACGCTCGACGTCGACGACTTCATCGGCAAATCGTTCACGACCGGCCCCGACGGCAAGCTCTACCAGCTTCCGGCCCAGCAGTTCGCGAACCTCTACTGGTTCCGCTACGACTGGTTCCAGCGCGAGGACTTCAAGAAGCAGTTCAAGGAGATCTACGGGTACGAGCTGGGCGTTCCCGTCAACTGGTCGGCCTATGAGGACATCGCCGAGTTCTTCACCGACCACGTAAGGGAAATCGACGGCCAGCGCGTCTACGGCCACAACGACTACGGCAAGAAAGCCCCGGATCTCGGCTGGCGGTTCACCGACGCCTGGCTCAGCATGGCCGGCGCCGGCGACAAGGGCATTCCGAACGGCAAGCCCGTGGACGAGTGGGGCATCCGGGTCGAGGGGTGCAACCCGGCCGGGTCCAGCGTCTCACGCGGCGGCGCCGCCAACGGCCCGGCCGCCAAATACGCCCTTCGCAAGTACATGGAGTGGCTGCGCGCCTACGCGCCTCCTGGCGCTCTCGGCATGGACTTCTACCAATACCTGCCGTTCCTGGCGAAGGGCAA
The DNA here is from genome assembly GCA_028281785.1 of Rhodospirillales bacterium. GTDB lineage: Bacteria > Pseudomonadota > Alphaproteobacteria > Rhodospirillales > Shumkoniaceae > JANQJG01. Next base: position 7,370 of record JANQJG010000118.1, on the reverse strand, counting down.
CGTGGCCCAGCAGATCTTCTGGTATACCGGCTTCACCGCCACCATGGTCGAGCCGGGACCGACGGTCAACGAGGACGGGACGCCGAAATGGCGGATGGCGCCCTCGCCGCGTGGACCCTATTGGGAAGACGGCCAGAAGCTCGGCTATCAGGATGCCGGTTCGTGGACGCTGTTGAAGTCAACCCCTGTCGACCGCCGCAAGGCGGCCTGGCTGTTCGCGCAGTTCACGGTCTCCAAGACGGTGTCCCTGAAGAAGTCGCATGTCGGCCTGACGATCATCCGCGACAGCGACATCAACCACCAGTCCTTCACCGACAGGGCGCCCAAGCTGGGCGGTCTGGTCGAGTTCTACCGCAGCCCCGCGCGCGTCGCGTGGACGCCGACGGGCACCAATGTGCCGGACTATCCGAAGTTGGCGCAGCTATGGTGGCAGAACATCGGCGAAGCGGTTTCCGGCGAGGTCACCGTGGATCGGGCAATGGACAATCTCGCGCGCGAGCAGGATCGGGTGCTGGCACGTCTCGAGCGCGCCGGCGTTCAGGGCGAGTGCGGTCCCAAGCTCAATCCGGAGATCGATCCGAACGAGTGGCTGTCCAGGCCCGGCGCGCCCAAGGCGAAGCTGGAGAACGAAAAGCCGCAGGGTGAGACGGTCGACTACGACCAGCTCATTCAGGCTTGGCGCGAAGGCCGCGTGAAGTAAGCCGACTTCCCTTCCTTCTGCTCCTCATGGGGAGGACGGTTCCCCCGTTCTCCCCCCATTTTTGCGAACGCTGCGGAAACTCAGTCGAGGTCCATGCAGTTGGCGTAGTAGGTGACGGTCGCGGGCCAGTCGGAGAAGATGCCCTCGATGCCGACATCCTGCGCGAGCACGTCCAGAAGCTCGAACATCACGCCGTCGGAGTCGGTGACGTCCTTGATCGACTGGTAGTACCAGCCGCCGCCGCCGCCGAGCGGTCCGGAGCGCTCCAGCGTCCAGGTGATGAGCTTGAGGCCGGCGGCCTTGGCCTCCTTGGTATAGGGCGAGGGCACGATCTGGCCGTTCTCGACGGTGACAAGCATCCACATCGGCGGCGCGATGTAGTTGACGCCCTGTTCCGCGAGCTCCGCCATCGACGGCTTGTAGGTGGCGGGGTTCATGAAATCGAATCCGTCATCGCCGTAGCGGCCGTCGAGATAGACCGCCTGCTCGCCGAACTCCGGCTCGTTGTTGATCCAATAGAGCACGTCGTCCAGGTTGAAGGACTGGGCCCAGACATCCTCGGGCGGAACGCCGGCCGCCTTGTACTCGTCGATCAGCTTCTGCGCGTAGTCTTTCTGCGAGAAGCCTTCGAAGGGCATGTCGACGGAGGGGGACTTCAGCTCGGGCGTGAATTTCGCGCCCAGCGTCCTGAACAGCTTGATCGATTCGGCGTGGGTCATCAGCGTGCCGGCACTTGCCGCGTAGAGGTCCGTCCGCCAGTTGGCCGTTCCGTCCATGTATTCCTCGACGGTCGTGCCCTTCTTGTTGGCGGCGTCCATCTTGCCGACGAGGGTCCGGAACTCGGCGAGCGTGATGTCGCTGGCCCGGCATTCGACCGCGGCGTCCGCATCGCCCGAGGCGGGCGTGAACGGCGTGGTGCACTTCGCGGCGAGATCCGTCACCAGGATGTTCGTCGTGGTGTGCAGGTCGTTCTGGGCGTGACGGCAGACCAGCTCCTTGTCCTTGGTGAAGGTCACGTCGCATTCGAGGATGCCGGCGCCCATGCGTGCCGCGGCCAGGTTCGATTCGACCGTGTGCTCGGGAAACAGGAGCGGCGCGCCGCGATGCCCGATCGAGAACAGCTTGCGCTCGAACGACCGCTCTGCGCAGGACAGCAGCTTGCTCTTCAGTGCGCTGTCTTCCATCTGGTCGATGAGGAAATAGGGACGGGGTCCCAGCTCGATCACGTCCGCGAACGCGGTGGTGGCCATTAGGGCGGCCGCCGCGGCCAAAGATAGTGTCTTGATTGAGTGACTCATTTCGCACCCCCTTTTCCTGCAAGTTGGAGTGGCAGAATAGAAAAACGTGCATAAACGTCACGTGACGGCTCCATGAAGGAAAAATTAAAATTTTTCGTCACCCGCTGGCATAAACAGAATATATATATGAATGAATATAGTTAATTATAAAAAGTATTTCCTGAATCCTGAATTTAAAAACAGGTGAAGTATTGCCCTCTCATAGAATAGAGATGCCTTCTGGTTTTTATATTTTTCTGACGACAAAATTAATCGCGTGGTGCCGACGAGCTTTCGCGGCGATCACGTGATTCGCTGGCGCACCGTGGCGGAGATGAGCTCGCTGACGACAACGACGCCGAATACCGCGACCAGAATGACCGCGACCTCCCGCCACTGGAACTGATTGATCGACGAATAAAGGAGAATGCCGATGCCGCCGGCGCCGACGAAACCGAGCACGGTCGACTCCCGGATGTTGATGTCCCAGCGGTAGACAGTGGTGCCGTAGATCACGGGCAGCACCTGGGGCAGGATCCCGATCCACAAAACCTGGAGACGCGACGCCCCTGTGGCCTCGATGGCCTCGACAGCGCCCCGGTCGATTTCCTCGATCGCCTCGGCGACGAGCTTGCCCATGAAGCCGATGGAGCGAAAGGCGATGGCCCAGATCCCGGCCACGGGGCCAGGCCCGAAAATGGCAACGAACAGTAATCCCCAGACGACGGTGTTCACCGAGCGCGACGCGACCAGGATGAAGCGGCCGATGAACCAGGTCGCCGCGTTGAAGGTCGTGTTGCGGGCGGCCAGGAACGCGATCGGAAAGGCGATGACGACCGTCACGGCGGTACCGAGCGTGGCGATGTGAATCGTCTCGACCAGGGGAGCGAGCAGGAGGGCCGTGAACGCCACATCCGGGGGCCACATGCGTATGGCCAGGTCGGCGAGCTGCAGGTGCGCGTCGAGGAAGTAGAACCAGGAAATGTCGAGATTGCTGACCGACCAAACGGCCACGAAAACGATCGACACGTACCAAACATACCGGGTGAGGGTCTCCCGCGGACTGAACCGGCGCCAGACCTCCGGATAGCGGCGGGCATGTTCCTCGACCGTCATCGCAGGCGGCTCCGCACCCAATTCGAGAAGAACTCGCCGAGGAAAACCAGCGAGATGATGGTCAGCAGAATCGCCAAGCTGAAATCGTAGTCATAGCGGCTGAAGGAGGCCGCCAGCACCTGCCCGATGCCGCCGGCCCCGACGATGCCAACCACCGTGGAGTGCCGGATGTTGGCGTCGAGGCGGTAGATGGACACCCCGAGATAGCGCGGCAACGCCTGGGGCGAGATGCAGTAAACGAGCAGCTTGGGAAAACTCGCGCCGGTGGCGCGGATGGCCTCGAGCTGACCCGGCGGCATGTTCTCGATGTCCTCGGCCAGCATCTTGGAGATGAAGCTCGTGCTGGCGACGATCAGGGTCAGCACGCCGGCCAAGGGCCCGAATCCGAAAATCTTCACGAAAAGAATCGCGATGATGATCTCATGGAAGGTGCGCGAGAGGACGACGATGAAACGCGCCACCAGATAGACCGGCTTGGGCACCAGATTGACGGCCGCGCAGAGGCCAATCGGGACCGCCAGAATCATGCCGAAAAAGCTCGCCGCCAGCGCCATCTGCACGCTCTCAAGCACGCCCCGGATCAGAAGCTCCCAGCGGTTGAAGTCCGGCGGCACCATGCGCACGAACATATCCATCGCACGCGGAAACCCCGATCCCACCCGCTGCCAGTCGATATCCAAGGCCGCAAGCGACCAGACGACGTAGGCGATGGCGAGGACGGCCAAGCCACCCCGGTAGACCGGGTTCTCGATCATCGAAGGCGGGCGCCAGCGGGATCGATCCGCGCCCGTGGAGGCGACGATGTCACTCACCTTCGGCGACTCCCAGCGTGACCTCGTCCTTCTTTTCGCGCGCCGGGGGCTTCGATCGGCTCACCCCGGCTTCTTCTCGTTCCTCTTCTTCGTCCTCGACCTCGCGGATAGTCGTGCTCCAATCCTCTTCGCCATAGATATCGGTCAAGACCTGAGCCGTGACCCGATCAACGGGGCCATCGAAGACGATACGCCCGTCGGCAAGGCCGACCACCCGGTCGGTAAAGCTCTGGGCCAAGCCGACGTCGTGAATGTTGACCAGGGCCGGGGTGCCGCGCTCATGCGCCAATTCGACGAGCAGCCGCATGATCTGACGCGACGTCTTGGGATCGAGGCTGGCCGTGGGTTCGTCGACAAGAAGGAGGTCGGGCTGCTGCATCAGGGCCCGGGCAATGCCGACCCGTTGGCGCTGCCCCCCGGAGAGGGCGTCGGCCCGCGTGTTCTCGTAGCCCGACAGGCCGACCCGGTCGAGAAGCTGAAACGCCATGCGGATGTCGTCAGGCGGATAGCGCCGGCGGTAGGCCTGCCAGAAGCTCACATAGCCGAGCCGGCCGGACAGCACGTTCTCCATGACCGTCAGGCGCTCGACCAGATTGTACTCCTGGAAGATCATGCCCAGACGGCGGCGGAACTTGCGCAGCTCGCGGCGGCCGAGCGAGGCGATGTCGACGCCGTCGAGCAGGATCTTGCCCGAGGTCGGCTCGACCAACCGGTTGATGCAGCGGATCAGCGTGCTCTTGCCGGCGCCCGATGGGCCGATAATGGCGATCACCTTGGGCTCGTCAACGGTGAGGCTGACGCCGTTCAGCGCCCGCGTGCCGGTGGGGTAAACTTTAACGAGATCAGTGACTTCTAGCATCGGAACCTTCGCACAGGAAGCCAGGAAGGCCGTCCCCGGGGGGCCGCGCCCCGGGGGACGGCTGATTCTGATGATCCGTAGGCCTACAAGTCCTTGAGGGCCTCCTGCGTGTACTTCACGCCGTTCACACGCTGGATCGTGCGGATGACCTTCCAATGCGACTCGAACGTGATTTCCATGAAGCGGTCGGCCTGCTTTCCGAACTCCTTCTCAAGCGCGGTGCCCTTCCAATCGAAGGTCAGGAAGGCCTCCTTGATCTTCCCTTGGAGTTCGGGGGGCAGGTTGTAGACATACCCATAGCTCGTGGTGGGGAACAGGTCGGTCTGCCAGATGATGCGGATATCCTCTTTCTTCAGCATTCCCCTGTCGATCATGCGGTCGAGGACACTCGAGGCCACCGGCGCCGCCTCGTAGTCCTTATTGGCGACCCCCATGATCGAGTTGTCGTGCTTACCCGAGTAGGTCACCTCGTAGTCCACGTCGGGCTCGATCCCCATATCCTTGAACAGCGCTCTTGGAGCCTGGTTGCCGGAGTTGGACGCGGGCGTCACATGCGCCACCTTGCGGCCCTTGAGATCCTTGACCTCCTTGATGTCGCTGTCGGCGTAGGTGATGAGCTGGAGCCGGTAACCGAACCGGCCCTCTTCGGTGGCCATGATCGCGGTCGGCACGAACCCCGCAATGTTGACGCCGAACACCGTCGTTCCAGTAGACATGCCGGCCACGTGCAGGCGGCCCGAGCGCATGGCCTCCACCTGAGCGGCATAAGATTCCGCGCCGTACCACTTGACCCTCTTACCGGTCGTTTTGGCGAGATGATCGATGAATTCCGCGAACACGTTCTCGTAAACCGAGGGATCCTCGACCGGGACATACGAGAAAACAAGGGTGTCCGGATCGAGCCATTCCTTGGCATCGGCCGGCGCGTCGGCGACCAGATCGCCGTTCGCGTCGCAATAGCGAACATCGAGGTCGCCGCGGTTCGGACACTCCGCAGCCGCCGCCGAGCCCGTGGTCAGCACCAACGCAAAGATCCCGCATAAAGCGGACATCAGCACGTGGTCGTATCGGATTGCTTTGAACATCGAAGCTCTCCCTTGGTGACTCCGTTCGTATGTTTTGACCGCTGTCGTGATGCCCTGCGGCATCTATCGGACCGTTGACCGGTATCGATTGCGGCCTTTTATTTTGCGATTTTATTACAAATTTGTGACACGGACGCGTGAGCAACGCAATAGCTGATCAGATGGTCCGGGTATGAGGGCGTGGGAGCTTCACCACGCATGCCAAGCCCGAACTTCGCGGCGCCCCCTTGCAAAGCCGGCACCCCTCGCTCATGCTCGCTTTCATGTCCCAAACCGCCGCATTGACCGCGCTGCTTAACCTTCCGATGGCGGGCGGCGGCGCGACGCCGAGCCACAATTGCTTGAGTTTCATCGTGTTACCTCCTCTGTTGGTGTCCCCCACGGCTTCGTTGACGCCACGGGGCCGCATGAAAACTCCCCAATCGCTACGGTGATCCTCCGGTGCCGCCGGCACCTTGACCGCTCCCGTCGGGATCGGAACCGGGCCGGGCGAAACTGTCCATCAAAGCCGTCGTATCCCTGACGATCGTTTCCACATGATCGATGTATCGCTTCGCAAATCTTATTCTGTATTCGATCCCTTCTCTTGGGACGAACTCGACTTTGCAGCTCTGCCTGATCATATCCTTATTTCTTTTTTTCTTGCATGACATAAGATAATGTGGAAAATTATCGATCTTAATAAGAAAATAATCGTAAATTGTGTCTTCTCCTACATGAAGAAGTTTCTGTTCAGATTTCCAATTTTCTATATTTTTGTTAATTTCTATTTCTTTTATTATCTTATCTAGAATATTTAGATAATATTCATGGGACTCTAGATCCTCATAGAATACCACGAGGAAAGTTACCGTGTTTGGCTTTCCAGGTATCTTATATTGTTCTCTCAAAGTCCTTTTCGAGAAAGCCTCAACCTGAGCATGCCCTTGGTCATATGTTCTCAGATAGGCATGCCCGTTGAAGCCTCCTTTCTTCCCTCCCTTCATGTCGCTGCGGCTCCACAGGTAAATCCTCGGTACCTCGTAGATGTACCCGTGAATGTCGAAGCGGACGGTGTCTCCGTCGGTCGCGAAGGCCCGGTTTAAGGCTGTCCCGATCAAGGGGCCGGTGACATGGCCGTATCCAAAGGCGATGAAAACGGTGACGAGGACGCCAACGCCGACAACGGACCACTTGAGAACCTTGCCCACCGATACCGTCATGGCAACACCCTAAAACGCGACCTGAAGCCCCTCTCCCGCTTGCGGACTATCGGCTTCACACATCTTCGTGGCGTTGGGCAAGCGGTGAGAAGGCCAAGCGAAAGCAACCCTCTCCGCCCTCTGGGGGGAGAGGGGCTTGAGGTCGAAGGCATGTATGAATCCGTTAGTCACCTGGGCGGCTTGGGATTCAAGCCCGCCGCGGCGTTTCCTCTCCGCCCCTTTGGGGGGGAGAGGAACAAGGTGAGGTGGGGGTGTTGGTGACATGAGCCCACCTTGTGTCTTCGATTTGCTGCACAGTGGGGGTGTCCGGGGATCGGCT
>JANQJG010000106.1 GCA_028281785.1 Rhodospirillales bacterium | reverse complement strand
TCCATGATCTTCGGCGTTTCGCGCAAGGACATCATGGCTACCCAGATGAAGGGGCCGGCCGCATAAGCCGTGTAAAGCGACAGGACCGCCATCAGGACGATCTGCTTCCAACGCCTGAGAAGCATGTCCATCGCTCAGTACTCCAGCTTTTGGCGTTGGCGCAACGCGGTGTGCAGGATCAGAACGAAGGTCAGTACCACCACGAACCACACGCTGGCCACGGCCGAGGGATATCCGAGATCGAAGGTGTTCCAGGCAAAGGCGCGCTTGTAGACATAGGTGGCCACTGTTTCCGTCGACCACAGCGGCCCGCCGCCGGTCATGATCCAGACCAGGTCGAAGATGCGCATCTTGCCGATGAAAGCCAGGCTTAGAAGGTTCAGAAGCGTCGGGCGGATCATGGGGATCATGATGAAGATCAGTTTCTTGAACCAGCCGCAGTTGTCGAGCTCAGCCGCCTCGAGCACTTCCGAGGGAAGCGCCGACAAAGCGGCCAGGCAGACCACCATGTTGAAGCCGATCCACATCCAAAGCTGAGTGGCAATCAGAGCCCACAGAGCCGTCCTGGGGTCGCCCGTCCAGGTGTGGGCCCAGGAGTCGAGGCCAACCAGTCGAAGGAGCGCGTTCAGGATTCCCCAGTCATAGTTGTAGATCCACATCCAGAGGATGCCGACCACGACATAGGACAGCAGCACGGGCGTGAACCAAAGCATCCGGAAGATGCGACCGCCCGGCACCTTTGCATACAGGCAGACAGCGAGAAGCAACCCCAGCCCGACATCCAGGCAGGGCTCGACCGTCGCCCAGATCATGGTGTTGGTGACCGCCTTCCAGAATATGGCATCGTTGGTCAGCAGCTCGACGAAGTTGGCGAAGCCGACGAACTCGCTGGAGCGTCCCGGGACGATGTTATGGAAGCTGTTGTAGAAGGTCCGCAGCACCGGATAGGCGGTGAAGCAGAGGTACATCAGCAGGGCAGGCGCCAGAAACAGCATGATCGTGTTCCAGCGGATCTGCAACGGATCCAGGCTGAAACGTTGGCGCAGACGGTCCCGCCAAGGGGTGACTGCCGGGGGTGTTGACAAAGCGACCATGCTGAAAAAGGGCTTTCCAGAAGAGTGTTCGAGGCGCCCCGACCGGGTCGGGGAAGGCCGGGGACGCCCTTGGATCGGGCGTCCCCTTCCGTTGGTTGGCGACGGCCTTACGGTCAGAGTACGCGGCTATCCCTTATGGCAGGCCGCGTCGAGCTGCTTGACGGCATCCTCGACCGAGATCAGACCGGCCGGGAAGGCCGTGTTCATGATCTGGACCGTGGCGTCGCCGCAAGCGCCCTTCGTGAGCTGATGCGGCAGGCCGATGAAGAACTCGGAAGAGCTCCCGATTGCCGTCAGCTCCTGGAAATAGGGCTTGTACTTGCCGGTGATCTTCGATGGGTCGCCCTTGACGCCACTCTGGACGAGAACGGTGGTCAGCCACATGGTGCCCATTTCGGGTGTGGCCATCTCGTTCAACAGGCCCGCCGCCAGCTCGGGATGTTTCGTGTCGGCATTGACGACGAAGCTACCGCCGACGGCAGCCGTCTTGCAGTCGTTGCATGCCCCGCCGTCGACGGCCGGGAAGCGCTTGACTCCGAGCGGGAAGTCGTCCGGCTGTCCGCCTTTCTCAACGGGATTGAAGGCGCGGCTGGTGTACCAGCTACCCATCGGCAAGGCCACGGAGCCGGGGTTGGCATAGAAATAGCGATGCGATTCACCAAGCTTGATCGTCGTGAAGCTCTTCGGATACATGCCGGCGTCGATCAGGCCCTTAACCCAGTTCAGGTGTTCGACCACGCGCGGATCCGAGTACGGAAGGCGGCCGGCGAGCAGATTGCCATAGTCTTCCTTGCCGATTTTCTTCAACAGGGTTTGGTAAGCGAAGTAGTGGCCCGGATAGGGACGGTCGCCCACGCCTTGTCCCAGTGTTGCGATACCCTCAGCCGACGCCTTTTTCACCAAGTCGCTGAATTCGGCTTGGTTGAGCTGCATATCCTCGCCGAGGTCGAAGCCCAGCTTCTTCAGCAGATCCTTGTTGTAGTAGAGTTCGACCGTCTGCGTCTCGAGCGGAAAACCATAAGTCTTCCCGTCGAAGGTCCAGACCTCGCGTGACCACGGCTCGATATTGCTCCAGTCGACGAGATCGTCGAGCGGCAGCAGGAAATCGTTGTCGATGTATTCAGTCTGATTGACCTCGGCGTAAAAGATATCGGGAGCCTTTCCGGCGCTCAACGCCACCTTCAGCGCGGCGTAGAGCGAGTTCTTCTGGTACCAGGTGATCTTCACCTTCACGCCGGGGTTCTTGGCCTCGAAGTTCTTCGCCGCCTTCTCGACGAAGGCGACCTTGGTGTCATGGTCGGCCCAATGGCTCCACAGCGTGATTTCGGTTTCCGCCTTGGCCAAACCCATGGTCGTGGCGAGCGAGACGGCGGCGGCGCCCAGGAGGAGGGCGCAGTTCTTGGGTTTCATACGCATTGAGGTACCTCCACTGTCGATGCGAGCGGTTCGGTGGTTGATGGTGCGCGACGAGTCGACCAGATTTATTCTTGGCTTTGGACGATAGGAGGTTGGCGATATAATTGTCAATAATTTTGTCGATATTTTAGCGCGAGACCATATTCGCCAGCGTTTAAAGGTCTACCAAAACGCTGGATGCAAAACGGTGAAGCGCGGTAACAGGGTGTACGGAGACAGTTAAAGAGGGGGATTTGGCCTTGAGTGAAAGCGTGATCCGTGAGCAGTTCGTCTTGCATGGGAAGTCCCTCTATGATCGGGGACTAAGCGGCGGCAGCACGGGCAATATGAGCGTGCGGCTTAAGGATGGATTCCTTGCCTCGCCAACGAACTCCTGCCTCGGCCGGCTTGATCCCGCACGCCTCTCCAAGCTGGACGGGCAGGGGCGGCATGTCTCCGGAGACAAGCCGACGAAGGAAACCTTCCTCCACATGGCCATGTATCACCAGAGGCCCCAGGACAACGCCGTCGTGCATCTGCATTCGACTTACTCCGTCGCGGTGTCCTGTCTTGCGGATATCGACCCCGAGGACGTGCTGCCCGCGATCACGCCCTATTTCATCATGCGGATCGGGCGCTTGCCTCTGGTGCCCTATTTCCGGCCCGGGGACGAGGCGCTTGGACAAGCAGTGGCAGCCAAGGCGCAAGCGCATCACGCCATCCTGCTCGCCAATCACGGGCCGGTCGTCTCGGGCAAGTCTCTGGATGCCGCAGTCTATGCGACCGAGGAACTGGAGGAGACGGCGAAGTTGTACTTACTGCTTAGGGGTCACAAAACGCGCAGTTTGACGAACGAGCAGGTCGCGGACCTGAGGCATCATTTTCCGACCTGATTTCTCAGCTATCCGGCACAGAGCAGCGCCCCCGGCACGAAATCCCCTGTGAAGCGGGCGTGTCTGTGATATGAGTTGTATGCTGTTGTCGGAGGGGGTTCGTGGGGATAAGGGGCTCACCCGCGAGATGTCGACCGTACTTGCCGAGCATTTCTTGCTCAAGCACTTACCGCCGGAAGACCTGAGGCGGCTGGAGGATTTCGCGCGGCGAAAAAGCTTCAAGCCGAAGGAGCCGGTTTTCATGAAGGGCGACCCGGCGACCGGCATGATGGCCGTCGTCAAGGGGCGTATTCGCATCACCTCTTATTCCTCGGATGGACGCGAAGTGGTCCTCAACGTCATAAACCCGGGGGAAGTGTTCGGCGAGATCGCCCTGATAGATGGCGGCGAACGAACCGCGGACGCGGTAGCCATGGAAGAGACGGAGCTGCTGATCCTGGAGCGAAGGGATTTCCTTCCTTATCTGGAGCGCAATCCGGAGCTTTGCATAAAGCTCCTGACCATCATGTGTCAGCGGCTTCGCAAAACGAGCGAACAATTGGAAGACTTCAGCTTTCTCGATCTGCGCACGCGGCTGGCCAAGCGGCTTGTCGACCTTGCCAACCGCCATGGCGAGACGACGCCGGAAGGTGTACGGATCGCTCTTAATCTCTCGCAGCGGGTGCTTGGAGCGATGATGGGGACCTCGCGCGAGGCCGTGAACAAACAGCTTCGCGCCTGGGAGGAGGAGGGGATCATTGCCATTCGCAGGGGATCGATCACCCTGAGGGACCCCGAGAAGCTCGAAATGATCGTTGAAGCGCTGGCCTGAGGCCCACCGAGAACTCCCGGCATTATTTCACATAGAGAGTGATCTGCTTCACATATGGCGGGCTGGGTTTGCGTTACCCTTCAAAATGTGGGGTTTATCGACCCAAGATATATTGAAACGATATATATAGAAATGCTATATTTATAAACGAGATATATCGTCATGATATAAAAGTGAAACGATTTTATGGTATGGGACAGGACCTAAGATGGACGTAAAGAGTTTGTGTCTGGGGGTGCTCGCACTGGGTGACGCCAGCGGGTACGAGATCAAAAAGCAGTTGGAGGAAGGGCCGCTAGCTTACTTCTACCGTGCCGGATTCGGCTCCATCTATCCCGCGCTCAATAAGCTGAGCGAGGAGGGTTTGGTCACCTATACCGAGATGCCACAGGAAGGGCGTCCGGGAAAGAAGGTCTATAGCATCACGGAGCAAGGGCGGGCGGCATTTCGAAAGGCCCTCCGCAAGAAGCCGGGGCCGGACAAGATCCGCTCAGAGTCCATGTTTATGCTGTTTTTTGCTGAGTTTCTAGAACCGGAACGGCGGAGGGACGTCTACGAGGAGTATCTTTCGCGCTTCCATAGCATTATCGAATGCATGGAAACGGTTGATCTCTCGGAGGAAATGCCCGGCCGGCGTTTCGCCCATGAGTTGGGGTTGGCGCTTTACCGGTCCATCGCTGATTTCATGGAAGCAAACAGGGACATCATTTTGGACGGTGATCCGAAGGCCGCCGTTGCGGCGGAGTAATGGAAAGGAAACCGGGAGCTTAATGGATGAAGAGTTCCTACGTCATAGCGGCCGTCGTGGCCTTGTCGGTGACCGTCTGGATTGTCTCCGGGCAGATCGGCGAGACCCGCTCGACCGAGGGCGTTTCGACGATGCCGGCGCAAGCCCAGGCGGAGGAGGTGTTGCCGCGGGTCCGCGTTCGTGAGCTTGTCGCGCAGGAGCGTGTCAACGAGCTGAAGCTTTTTGGCCGGACCGAGGCGGAGCGCACGGTCGACCTGATGGCCGAGACCTCGGGACGGGTCGCGTCGATAGAGGTGGAAAAGGGCGATCGGGTCAAAAAAGGTGACGTGATCGTCCGCATCGCAATGGACGACCGCCCCTTCCGTCTCGCCGAGGCGGAGGCCCTGGTCGAACAGCGTCGTATCGCTTATCAGGCGGCTCAGGCGCTCTCGGAGAAGGCCTACCGATCCAAGGTCAATCTGGCGGGATCCAAGGCCGAGCTTGAGGCGGCGAAGGCGGCGCTCGAGCGAATCCGTGTCGATATCGAGCGGTGCACCATACGCGCGCCGTTTGACGGAGTCATCGACGAGAAGCCGGCCGAGTTGGGCTACTTCGTGGATGTGGGCAACTCCGTCGCGCGCGTCATCGATCTCGATCCGATCCTTGTCGTGGGCGAGGTCTCGGAGCGACATATCGCGGATGTGAAAGTGGGATCCCTGGCGATCGTCCGGCTAATCACGGGCGAGGAAGTTGGCGGCACGATCCGTTACGTCTCCAAGGTCGCGAGCCCGATCACCCGGACGTTCCGGGTTGATATCGAAGTCGACAATCCGAAGGGCACGATCTCCGAAGGGCTGACGACCGAGCTCAGGCTGCCGCTGAACCGGGTCAAGGCACACAAGATCTCGCCGGCCGTTCTAACCCTCTCCGACAAGGGCGTCATCGGTGTGAAGGCCGTCGGCCAGGAGGACGTCGTCGAGTTCCATCCGATCAGGGTGATCGCGGATACCCCGGAAGGCATCTGGTTGGGTGGTCTGCCGGATCGAATTCGCCTCATCACGGTAGGGCAGGAGTATGTCAAGACCGGTCAGCGCGTCCAGCCCGTACCCGAGTTGGAGATCCGTGGCGAGGCGTCATGAACACGCTTATCGACTTCGCCTTCAGCCATTCGCGGATGGTCATCCTGTCCCTGTTTTTTATTGGGATAGCAGGGGTTTTCGCGTATATCACAATCCCCAAGGAGTCGGCGCCGGACATCGATATTCCGATCATCTACGTGACGATCCCCCATGAGGGGATTTCACCGGAGGACGCCGAACGGCTGCTGATCCGTCCCGTGGAGCAGGAGCTTCGCGTCATCGAGGGCGTCAAGGAAATGCGCTCCACGGGGTATGAGGGCGGCGCCAATGTCCTTCTCGAGTTCGAGGCTGGATTCGACGCCGACAAGGCCTTGCAGGATGTGCGCGACAAGGTCGATCTGGCCAAGCCGGAGCTGCCCGACGAGACCGAGGAGCCGACCGTCCATGAGGTCAATTTCAGTCTGTTTCCGGTGATCCTTGTCAGCCTCTCGGGCGAGGTGCCGGAACGCGCTCTGGTCCGTCTTGCGCGTGACCTCCAGGACGCGATCGAAGGCATCTCCAGCGTTCTCAGCGCCGAGATCGCTGGCGACCGCGAGGAGCTGGTCGAGGTCCTCATCGACCCGATCAAGGTCGAAAGCTACGGCCTGACGCCGGCCGACGCCATCGCCGTTTTCCAAAGCAGCAATCTGCTGGTAGCGGCGGGATCCCAGGACACGGGCAAGGGACGATTCTCCGTCAAGGTGCCCGGGCTGTTCGAAAATGTCGCCGATATCATGAGCGTCCCGATTCGGGTGGATGGCGACGCTGTCGTCACCTTGGTGGATATCGCCGAGGTCCGACGTACCTACAAGGATCCGGAGAGCTTTGCCCGGATCGACGGCCGGCCGGCGGTGACGCTCGAGGTGTCGAAGAGGAGTGGCGAGAACATTATCGCCACCATCGAGGCGGTTCGCCGCGTCGTCGAGGAGGAGCGCAACGCTTGGCCCGAAGGCCTTAGAAACGCGGTCCACGTGGATTTTGCCCAGGACCAGTCCGAGGATATTCGGACGATGCTAACCGATCTGCAGAACAGCGTGATCATCGCCGTTCTGCTGGTCATGATCGTGGTCGTCGCTGCGCTCGGTCTGCGCGCGGCCGGACTGGTCGGCATTGCCGTGCCCGGGTCTTTTCTCACCGGCATTCTCGTTTTGACCGCCGCGGATCTTACGGTCAACGTGGTTGTCCTGTTCGGCCTGATCCTATCGGTCGGACTGCTCGTTGATGCCTCGGTGGTCGTGACGGAGTACGCCGACCGAAAGATGACAGAGGGTGAGCCGCGGCGCCGGGCTTACCTGCTCGCCGCCAAACGCATGGCCTGGCCGATCACTGCTTCAACCGGGACGACCCTTGCGGCTTTCCTGCCGCTCGTGTTTTGGCCGGGGGTCGTCGGCGAGTTCATGAAGTATCTGCCGATCACGTTGCTCGCGGTGCTCACTGCGTCGCTGATGATGGCCATGGTGTTCGTGCCGACCCTCGGAGGATTTGTCGGCAAGCCGGGTGAGGCCAATCCACGGACCATGAAGGCGCTTGCGGCGACGAGCGATTTCCAGGATTTGCTTTCCCTCCGCGGACTCACCGGCGGCTACATAAAGGCGCTGCGCTTCGCCCTCCGAGCGCCAGCCATCGTCCTTTTCCTGTCATTCGGCCTGCTGGTTGGTGTTGTTGTCCTCTATGGGGTACAGGGCAAGGGCGTGGAGTTCTTCCCGGAGGTCGAGCCGCCCACCGCCAAGCTTCAGGTCCGGGCCCGCGGCAACCTTTCGGTTTATGAAATGGACGACCTGATACGCGAGGTCGAGAGCCGCATTCCCGACAGAGGCGAATTCGAAAGCCTGTACACCCGTACGGGCAAGGAGAAAGTGACGGAAGAGGCCGAGGACATCATCGGCACGGTCACGCTGGAGTTCGTAGACTGGGACATGCGGCGCTCCTCCGACGAGATTCTCGGAGAGATCCAGGAACGAACAACGGATTTGGCCGGCATCTATGTCGATGGTCGCAAGCAGGAGGAAGGACCGCCGGTCGGCAAGCCCATTCAGATCGAGCTCTCCTCGCGTAATCCCGAAAAGCTCGGGCCGGCTGTGGAGAGGGTGCTCGAAGGCTTCCGTGAGGTCGGTGAACTCTACAACATCGAGGACAGCCGTCCGCTCCCTGGGATCGATTGGGAACTCGGCGTAAACCGCGCCCAGGCGGCCAAGTTCGGCGTCGACGTGAATCTCGTCGGAACCATGCTCCAGATGGTGACCACCGGGATCAAGCTCGGCGAGTACAGGCCGGACGATTCCGACGACGAGATCGACATCCGCGCCCGTTATCCGCGGAATTATCGGACGATCGAGCAGCTCGACAACGTGCGTATCAGCACCGCCGAAGGATTGGTCCCGATCAGCAACTTCGTGGAGATGTTGCCAGAACCCCGTGTCGGTACCGTGAAGCGGTCCGATGGTCGTCGCGTGATGTCGATCAAAGCCGACGTAATCGAAGGTGTTCTGCCGGACAAGAAGCTGAAGGAGATTCAGGCTTGGTTCGAGACCGCCGATCTCGATCCGGGAATCACCGTCAAATACAAGGGCGAGGACGAAGAGCAGAAGAAAGCAGGAAGTTTTCTTACCAAGGCCGGTTTTGTCGCGGTTTTTCTAATTGGAATGATACTGGTCACCCAATTTAACAGCCTCTACTCGTCCATGCTGATCCTCAGCGCGGTGATCATGTCGACCATCGGCGTGTTCATCGGCCTCCTCCTCATGGGCCAGCCCTTTGGCATCATCATGAGTGGCGTCGGGGTGATCGCGCTCGCCGGGATCGTGGTCAACAACAACATCGTGCTGATCGATACCTTCGACCGGCTGAAGAAGGACGTCGAGACCGAGTATGAGGCGATCATCCGAGCCGGGGCGCAGCGTTTCCGGCCAGTGCTTCTGACGACCGCGACGACGATCCTCGGGCTGCTGCCGATGGTGTTCAAACTGAACATCGACTTCGTCAGCCGGGAGGTTACGATCGGGGCGCCGGCCAGCCAGTGGTGGTCGCAGCTCGCCGCGGCCATCGTTTTCGGGCTCGGGTTTGCGTCCATCCTGACGCTGATCGTGACACCCTCGGCCTTGATGGTCCGTGCCAATGTACGAGCGGCATGGCGACGTGCCCGTGAACGCCACCGTCGCCGCCGAAACGCGTCGACGGGCGTTCTGGAGATCGCGGAGTAATAGACGGGGATCGGTCTAGCGGGCCACGAGTCGCGGGGAGCGATCCGTCTCGTCCGGGGGCGTCGTTTCAGCGGGCGGCGGTCCCGTGTCGGCCCGAGTCTCAGACGCCAGGGCGCGCCGTGTCTCGGCGGACCGGCGTTCCTGCCGGCGATAGGCGCGGAGGCTGAAAGGAATGCTGGCGAGATAAGCGATCAGGGTCGCGGCCAAGGTGGGCCAGGGGGTGTTGATCAAAAACGCCGCGTAGATTCCCACGAACAGCATGGTCGGGAGTACCCACTTGTTGGGTACCTTGAAACGCTTGAACGCAAAAGTGGGAATGCGGCTGATCATCAGCGCCCCCACGCCGACGAGGAAGATTGCGACCACGGCCGGCTGGTCGAATATCCCCAAACCGAACTGAAACGACAGCAGCATGGGCAGCAGCACCAGACCTGCCCCCATCGGGGCCGGCACGCCGGTGAAGAAATTGTCGGCCCAGGCCGGACGATCCGTCTCTTCATACAGAAATGTGTTGAAGCGAGCGAGCCTGAGCACGCAGCAGACGCTGAACAGTAGTACCAGTACCCAGCCCAGCCGCCCCACGTCCTGCATGGTCCAAAGATAAAGGATAATTGCGGGCGCGACGCCAAAGCTGACGAAATCGGCAAGGGAGTCCAGCTCCGCGCCGAACTTGCTCGCGCCCTTGAGGAGGCGCGCGATGCGGCCGTCGAGGCCGTCGAGGATGGCGGCCACCGTTATCGCGATCACGGCGCTTTCCCATTGTCCCTTGAGCCCGAACCGAATGGCCGTGAGCCCCGCGCACAAGGCAAGCAGGGTCAGGATGTTGGGAATCATGCGATGAAACGGCAGCGCCTTCAGCCGTCTCCGGCTTCTGTTCCTACTCCGTGTCATTGCCTCCCCTCACCGAACTTCGCCGGTCCGCGCCGGCTCCTGTGCGCGGAGATCGCCGATGACGGTCTCTCCGGCCACGCAACGCTGCCCCTCGGTGACCAATGGTGCGGCGCCCTCCGGCAGGTAGACGTCAACCCGGCTGCCAAAACGGATCATACCAATCCTCTCGCCGGCGCGTAGCCGCTGCCCTTCCTGAACCCGGCAGACGATACGGCGGGCGACGAGACCGGCGATCTGCACGCAGGCCAAGTCCCGACCGTCCTCCATGGTCAGGCGAAGGCTGAGACGCTCATTCTGTTCGCTCGCCTTGTCGAGGGAGGCGTTGAAGAAGCGGCCAGGGCGATAGGTTCGGCGTTCGACTCTGCCCTCGCACGGAGACCGGTTCACGTGGACGTCGAACACGTTCATGAAGATGGCAATCCGGTCGCGGGGTGCGTCGTCCATCTGAAGTTCGAGAGGAGGCCGGGCGCGGTCGACCCGCTGCACGACGCCATCCGCCGGGCTGATGAGCAGCCCGGAACGCGTCGGGGTCACGCGGGGAGGGTCGCGGAAGAAGTAAATGCACCAAACGGTGACAATGGCGCCGATCCAACCGAGAGAAGGGCTCAGCCAAGCCAGAGCTGCCGTGGCGAGGGCCGCGATGGCGATAAACGGCCAACCGGCTCGGTCGATGGGTACGAGAACGGTGCTGAGCATATTGCCTTTCATCTGCCGGAGGTGCTTCCGCGCCGCGAGTCCGGGCGGCTGATCCCCAGAATAGTCATGCCGAAAACGAGATGGTCATCAATGCGCGGGGCAATGGCGGACAACGGGTTTAGTTGACATTCGGCAAAGCGAAGATTTGCCCCGGGAAAATAAGATCGGGGTCGGCGATCTGCCGGGTATTCGCATCGTAGATCACGGTGTACTTGAAACCGGTGCCGTAGGTTTGACGTGCAATTCGCCAGAGGCTATTACCCGGCTGCACAATGACATAACGTCCCTGGCCTGGTGCCAGAGGTTCGGCCCTCGTGAAGGGGATGGACACGCGAGCCTCCACCTTTCCGTTCTCGTCCACCTGATCCGCGCGCAAGGTGTAAAGGCCTGGCGCAACTTGTTTCTCCGGGCTGAGAAGCCAGATTCCAGCCTGGTTGGTGATCGAGCGGCCGACGAATACGTTGTCCAGATAGAGATGGACAACGCTTGGTCGTGGCGCGCGTCCGCTGATGCTAAGACGCCCTGCCTCGTCATAGTCAATCACGTCGATGCTCAAGGGAATCGAGACCCCTCCCTCCGTTGGCCCTTGAAGGACAACGCTCGGAGCCTGCCGATCCCGTACAGACGCGGATTCGGGCGTGGATCTCGGAACCATTAGCGCGAGCGGCCGAGAGTTGGGTTCGGCGGGGCGGCCTGCGATATCTCGTCCCGGTTCGGGTACAACGAGCACCACGGCAGAGTCAGAGATCACGGATTGGCCACCCTCTCGCGGCATCTCGAGGGTAAGCTCGCTGGTTCCCGGCGGCAGTGGCGCCTCGGGAACGAAGACCCATTCTCCACGGTGGTCGGTCGTGACCTCACCGATTACCCTGCCGCGATCGAGAATCCATACCTGTTGTCCGGGCTCGGCCCGGCCGGCCATGACGGCGTCCCCGCTCGGGCTAATGCGGACGACATCGAACCTGGGTCCCCTTCTCGTATCGGGCGCGGGACCCTGACGCGCCGACGGTAAGACCGCGTCCGGCATATCAGCGGGGCGGTCAAGGGCCGACCCGTCGGGCGGCGCTGACGCGGCCGCCGCCACGGCTCGGGCCACCTCGGCTGCAGCCGTCGCGTGCCGTGCCTCGGTCTCTGCCTCAAGCGCCTGTCTTTCTGCCTCGGCGGCCTCCCTTGCCGCTTCTTCAGTCGCGCCGGGCGCACTGGCCGCCGCCAAGGCCCTCTCCGCGGCTTCCCGTGCGATCAACGCTCGATCCACCGCCCTTTCCGCTTGTTCCGCGGCTCTCGCGGCCACCTCGAAAGTTTGCTCGGGAGCCGCTGATTCAGACGTCTGGGACGTCGCCTGCGCCAACGCACGGGCCGCCTCGGCGGCGGCCGCTGCACGACGCGCTTCAAACTCGGCCTCCGACGCCTTCTGTTCAGCCTCGGCGGCCTCCTTGACCGAATTGTCGGTCGCCCCAGGTGCCCGCGCCTCCGCTGCCGCTTTCTCCGCCGCTTCCCTGGCAGCCAGCGCGCGATCTGCCGCCCTCTCCGCCTTTTCAGCCGCTCTCGCGGCTGCTTCCACCGCTTCCTTGAGCGCTTCGTTGGGCTCTGAA
>JANQJG010000058.1 GCA_028281785.1 Rhodospirillales bacterium | reverse complement strand
CCTTGACACCCCCTAAACAGCCGCATACCGTAACACCATGCGCGTACGGTATAACGCTCCGGTTACGTTGACCTTTGCGGTGATCGCTTCGGTTGTGCTGTTGTTGGATCAGACGGTATTTCCGCGGTTGATCGGAGGGTTATTTGTGATCGGCCCGACGATGGACCCGCTGAATATCCTTGACTACTTCAGGTTGTTCAGCCATGTGGTCGGGCATTCGTCGTGGGCACATCTGATGGGGAACTTCGCGTTTATCCTGCTGCTGGGGCCGATCAGTCTATTTCTTGATGTAGCCGCCTTTGACGAAGAGGTCGAGCAAGTCGCCGACCAGCTTTTGCTGATCCTGCATGAACTTGCCGAACGCGTCGCCGACCAGCGGTTCCACGATGGTGATGTTCCGCTCCTTGGCGGCCGCCTGATACTCTGGATCGTTGGCGGTCATCTCGAAGGCCTCGCGATAAACCGCCACCAGATCCTCGGGAACCCCCGCGGGTACGGCCCAGCCACGGGTCGAACCCAGGTCGCCGGCGCTTACGCCGATCGCTTCCTCGGCCGTCGCGACGTCTTCGATCATGGCGTAGCGGGAAGGTCTCAGGACCATGGCGTCCTTGGCCGCGTCCTTGGTCTTAATATGGTCGAACACATTGCCGACGGCGATCTCGACCTCACCAGCCTGGAACGCCTTGTTCGCCGGCGCGCCACCCGAATACGGCACGAAAGTGAACTCGGAGCCAAACGCCAGCGCCGCCGCGTACACGGCCAGATGATCGTCCGACAGCGGGCCGTCGGCGCCCACGGTGACCGAACCGGGATTGCTCTTGGCCGCCTCGAACGCTTCCTTGAGACTGCCATACTTGGCGTCTTTCTGAAGCCGGACAACGTTGGGATCGATGATGTTCACGCCGATGGGCGTGAACTTCTCGAGCCAGGGCTCGAACTTGGTGTCCCGTGCCGCCTCGACCAATGGCACAGCCGGCAGATTGATGATACCCATGGTCGAGCCGTCCTTCTGGGCGAAGGATAGGCTGGTCCATCCGATCTCGCCCCCCGCGCCCGGCAGGTTGACGACGACGGCATTCACCTTCTGGCCAGTGAGCTCCTCGACCTTCTTTTCCCAGAACGGGAGCATCACCCGGGCAAGCGTATCACTCGAGCCGCCCGCATTGTAGGCGACGATCGCGCGGATCGTCTTGGGAACCTTCACGTCGGGGTATTTGGGGGCCGCCGAGGCCGCCGCCACACCGAGAGCCAGAACGCCGACCGTGGCGCCCAAAGTGCGAAGAAGTCTAGTCATTCGGTCCTCCCTTCTGACCCGTCAACGGAATGAACGGCGCCGCCCCCGCGAGAAGGCGGGTGAAAGCGCGGATATCGGGATTCTGCGTGGTCTCCCCAAGGGTCCGGCTTCTCAGACGCCGTGTTTGCGTGTTGACAGTCAACACTTCCCATGGACGACCCTTGTCTGTCAACGAAGTCGAACGTCCTACCTCCGATTTCCCGTGACCTCCGCTTGACTTGACTGGAGCCCGCGCCCAAAGGTATCGGGTGTGCCGGGCAGCAGCGCTTGGAAGGGTTCAGCGTTGAAAGCACATAGCGCCAGAGGACTATTTGGCCGTAGCGTTTTCGCGGTCATCGCCGCTATGGCGCTGACACGAGTAACCGCGGCGGACGTCAGCATCTTTGCCGCCGCGAGCACCACTTCCGCGGTCGAAGAAATCGGCTCCCTTTTTGAGGAACGGCACCTCGGGAACGTGGTTTCGTCATTTGCCTCCAGCTCCACCCTTGCCAAGCAGATCGCCAACGGAGCGCCGGTTGACGTCTACCTGTCGGCGAGCGTCGAATGGACGGACTATCTTGCGGATCGGGGGGTTATTGAACCTGGGAGCCGTCACGACCTGCTCACGAACCGGCTCGTCCTGGTGGCTCCCGCCGATCAGCTTTTCTCCGCAGTAGTCGGATCTGGCTTTCCGTTGGCCGAGCGTCTCGGCGACGGACGGCTGGCTCTCGGCGACCCCGACCATGTCCCGGCGGGCATTTACGCCAAGGCGGCGCTTCAGAACCTTGGCGTTTGGCCGGCCGTCGCGAACCGATTGGCTCCAGCAGCAAATGCACGCGCCGCGCTCGCCCTGGTCGAACGCGGGGAGGTTGCCGCCGGCATCGTGTATCGGACCGACGCGATGATCAGCCCCCACGTCAGGGTGGTCGGCGAGTTCCCGGAATCCAGTCACCCAACCATCGTCTATCCGGTGGCCATGGTTGCCGGGCGTGAGGACGCCGAGGTCGAGCGCTTCATGCAGTTCATCAGATCGGAACTCGCGATCGAGGTGTTTCGGCGCCACGGCTTCGGTGTTCTTTCTGAAGCCGCGCGCGAGTGAGTCCATGGGTGCCGGAGACTCCGGATCGACATGGGGTTTGACCCCGTTCGAAATCGAGGCCCTGAGCCTCAGCTTCAAAGTCGCCGTTTGGGCGGTGATGTGCAGCCTCCCCCTTGGCGTGCTAACCGCCTGGCTGCTCGCGCGGGGACATTTTTGGGGGCGTAGCATCCTGAACGGCATTGTCCATCTGCCCATGATCATGCCGCCAGTCGTGGTCGGCTACCTCCTGCTGGTGCTTCTCGGCCGCCGAGGTATGGTTGGAGCATGGCTCTACGAGACTTTCGGGATCACGATCGCCTTCACGTGGAAGGGCGCGGCGATCGCCTCGGCGGTCATGGCTTTCCCATTGATGGTGAGGGCGATCCGCCTGTCCCTCGAAGCCGTCGATCCAAGGCTCGAACAGGCGGCCCGGACGCTCGGCGCGAGCCCCTGGCGGGTCATGGCCACGGTCACCCTGCCCCTCAGCCTGCCCGGAATCCTCACCGGAGCGATTCTGGCCTTCGCCCGCAGCCTTGGGGAATTCGGTGCGACGATCACCTTCGTTTCCAACATCCCGGGCGAAACGCGCACGCTGCCGCTGGCGGTCTATGCCTTGCTCCAGACACCGGGCGGCGAGGACGGTGCCGTCCGCTTGGTCGTCGCCTCGATCGTCCTGGCTATGAGCGCCCTCCTGGCATCCGAGCTTCTGGCCCGCCGCGTCTCGGCACGGATGGAAGCCTGAGAATGCTGGAGGTCGAGGTCGAACATCGGGTCGGAGACCTACGGCTCGAAGCTTCCGTTGCCTCCGATGCCGGGATCACCGCCCTGTTCGGCCGCTCAGGCGCGGGCAAGACCACGCTGATCAACCTTCTCGCCGGACTCAGACGGCCGGAAAGGGGGAGAATCGTGGTCGACGGGCACACGCTGTTCGACTCGTCCGGCGGAATCGACCTGCCCCCCGAGCGACGGCGTCTCGGCTATGTGTTCCAGGAATCGCGGCTTTTCCCGCATCTAAGCGTCGCCGGCAATCTCAGCTATGGACTGCGGCGGACGCCGCCGGCCGAACGGCATCAGGATTTCGATCATATTGTCGAGCTTCTGGATCTCGGTTCCTTGCTGAAACGCTGGCCGCGGACACTCTCAGGAGGGGAGCGCCAGCGTGTCTCGATCGGTCGCGCACTCCTTGCAAGCCCGCGCCTGCTGCTCATGGACGAACCTCTGGCATCCCTCGACATCGCCCGAAAGGCGGAGATCCTGCCCTTCATCGAACGCCTTCGCGACGAACTGCGCCTGCCGGTCGTTTATGTCAGCCATACGTTGGAAGAGGTCATCCGTCTTGCCGACACCCTCGTGCTGATGTCCGAAGGACGGACCATTGCTGCGGGACCGGTGGAGGAGATCATGAGCCGGCTCGACCTACGGCCGCTGACCGGCCGCTACGAGGCCGGCGCCGTGTTGTTCGCCAAGGTCGCCGGGATCGATGTCGCCTTCGGTCTGACGGAGCTGGCCTTCGCCGACCGCCGGCTTTGGGTGCCCCGTCTGGAGCTCCCTATGGGGACACCCTTAAGGGTCCGCGTCCGCGCCCGAGATGTTTCCATCAGTCTCTCCCGCCCGCGCGACAGTAGCGTGGTGAACATCCTGGAGGGGACGATCCGCGAGGTGGAGGCCGGAAACGAGCCAGTGGCCGACGTGCTGCTGGACGTGGGCGCACCGCTCATCGCCCGCATTACCCGGCGCTCGGCGCAGGCCTTGCGTTTGGCGCCGGGGCAACGCGTCTTCGCGCAGATCAAGGCGGTGGCCATCGACCGTCCGAGCGTCGGACAACGCGGGACCACGCGTCACAATTCCTAGCCCGGACTTCTCACCATGGATAGGTCCTGCGTTGTGGTTTCGGCGAGACGCATGCCAGGAAGGTGGCGAAAAGCGTATGGGGTCATACGGTTGACCCGCCTGACGCCGCGGGCGCCCGCCAGGGTGCAACCCGGAGGGCCCGCCCCGGGTTCGTCGACGGGCTTGCCCGTAGTCCCCGATACGCGCCGCACCCGTCTCCTGCCCGGGACGCAAAATCGCTCCGGCGCAGGTGAGTACACCTCATGACAGAAGGCTCTAGTCAGCCGCCGCTGTGCCTTGTGCAAGCAACTCGTCGTCGGGCGCCAGGTCGCGGACATATCGCTTCCAGTTGTTGACATACCCTTGCGTGTTTTTGCGAATCCCCTCGATCTCCTCGGGGGCGAGCTGGCGAACGACCTTGCCCGGCGACCCCATGACCAGGGAACCTTCCGGGATCTCCTTGCGCTCCGTGATCAAGGTGTTGGCGGCGATCAGGCAGTTGGGGCCGATCTTCGCGTGGTTGAGGATGATGCTGCCGATGCCGATGAGGGTGTTGTCGCCGATCTCGCAGCCGTGAATCATGGCCATATGGCCGACGGTGACCCCATTGCCCACAGTCAGCGGCGCGCCGAAGTCGACATGGAGCACGGAGCCGTCCTGGATGTTCGTGTCACGCCCAATGGTGATGTCGGCGAAATCGCCGCGAACCACGCTGTTCCACCAGATGCTCGCATTGCGGCCGATGCGAACGCGACCGATGACGACCGCGTTGGGCGCAATCCAAACCTCGTCGCTTTCCGTGATGACCCGCGAATCGCCCAGGGCGTATTTCATGCTCCGTCTTCTCCGGCTAGGGTGCAAGAAGGGTGGCGGTAGACTAGCAGAATGCGCCAGCCGACGCAGTGCTGAGTGAGTGGCTGTCCGAATGGTTCATTCTCCACCGTGACCGCCTTACCCAACGGCCTTGAGGCGAGACAGACCGCAGCCCTCGGCACCCATCGATTGTCCTATAACCAGCAGCTGAAGTGTCCGATAGGGAGAGACAACATGCCCTTCGAGATCAACACTCTCGTGCCCGAGCTTTGGTGCTCAGATTTCGAACGAAGCCTCAAGTTCTACACTGATCGTCTTGGATTCGAGGTCGCTCAGCGGCGAGCCCGCGATACACACGCTTATCTGTCCTTTCAGGGTTCGCAAATCATGATCGCGTGGTGGGAGCCGGATGGCCGTTGGGAGCCCTGGTTCCCGGCCCCCATGGAGAGGCCATATGGTCGCGGAATAAACCTCCAGTTCATGGTGAAGAACGTTCGCCAACTCCATGAAAAAATGGTGGCTTCCGGGGTACAGCCGTTTCTAAAGCTGCACACGGCATCGATTTGGAGAACCGACCGCATGGACGAACGCACGCAGTTCATGGTCCTCGATCCGGACGGCTATCTGCTTCGGTTTTCCCAAGTGGATTCCCACCGACCGATCCAGCAGTCAGATATTGACAGACTGAAGCGCGTTCATGCCAAGAGTGGCTAGCCTGTCTTAAGCAGGCTCGCAGCCATGGCATCGGGCAGGTGGCCGGCGATGCTAATAGTCCCGTGAAGACAAAAACAGATTCGAAGTCAGTTTACGTGATCTTTGTGGCGCGCCCTCGTTGCTCAAGGCTCGGATTCCATGGTCATCTCGGCATGATCGTGATTGTATTCCGCTCCCGCTGGAACGGAGCGCCAGACATGCCCGAGAGCGATGTAATCGAGAGGACAAAGGAACCCATCACGAAAGTTCGGCTGGTTCGCGATCTTCGGACGCTCGGCGTATCGCCAGGAGACGTCCTTCTGACCCATTCCTCCTTGTCGGCAGTCGGCTGGGTCGTGGGCGGCGCGCGCGCGGTCATCGACGCCCTTGTCGAAGCCATCGGTGAGCATGGGACGCTCGTGATGCCGGCGTTCTCGGGCGATCTGAGCGACCCGGCGGAGTGGCGGAACCCTCCAGTGCCCGCCCATTGGGTCCAGCCGATTCGCGAGGCGATGCCCGCGTTCGATCCGGGCCGGACGCCGACCCGCGACATGGGCCAGATTGCCGAGACGTTTCGGAAATGGCCCGGCGTCAGACGCAGCACCCATCCGATGAGTTCCATGGCCGCGTTGGGTCCCCGGGCCGCGACCATCACGGCGCGCCACGACATCGCCTATTCGTTGGGCGATGGGTCGCCGATGGGCTGGATCTACGAACTCGACGGCCGGGTTCTGTTGATCGGCGTCGGGCATGATCGGAACTCGTCTCTGCATCTTGCCGAAACCCGCTGTCCCCACCGTCGTGAAATCACGCGTCGGATGCCGATCGAACAGGAAGGCAAGGTCGTTTGGCAGTCCCATCCGGATGTGGACGATGACGAGGGACATCTGTTTCCGCAAATCGGTGAGGCTTTCGAAAACTCGGGCGGGGTGACTTTCGGAAAGATCGGCCACGCGGAAGGGCGCCTGATGCGGCAGCGAAGCCTTGTCGACTTCGCCGCCGACTGGTTCGAAAGCGCGCTCGGCGATCACGCCTAAATCAGCGAATAGAGATAGGGGATGGTCTGGTTGGGATTCCGGGCCTTTAACAGAGCCTCCATGCGCGAGCGGTCGATGCGGTCAGTAATCTCTTCCAGCTTGCGGGTAAGTTCGAAGGTCGCGTTGAAGTTCTCGACCGGACTGAACTCCTTGGGTACCACGTCGAAGGAGTACCAGTCGTCGTCATAGCCGAGCCGCTTCAAGTAGTAGAAGAACTCGACATTATCCCACACGCGCATGGAACCGGGCAGCAAGTCCCAGTCAAAGCGGCCGTCATTGTCGTTCATCTGGACATAGAAAAGCCGGTTCGCGCGCGCCGCCAGGGCCGCCGACTGGGCAGCGCGCTCGCCCGAGCAGAGCGCATGGCCGAAATCCAGCGTCAGGCCCAGATTGCCGGCACCGACCAGCTCGCAGAAGGCGACCGTCTCGCCGGCGAGGCCGAAGAAGCAGCGCGTCCTGGGCTCGTTCTCCTTGTATTCGATGCACACGCGGATCCGCCGGTTGTGCGCGGCGAGCTCGGCAAAGCACTCCGCCGCGTAGTCGTAGGCGCGCACATAGTCGAGCTCGAACAGATGGTCGCTGCCGTCGTTCAGGGGGCAATTGGTGACCCGGTCGACCCCGAGCTCCGCCGCGTGGTCGATCAGCCGCTTGAAATCGTCGATGGCCTCGCGGCGCTCCTCCGCGCTCTCCGAGGTCCAGGCCCCACGCATCCATTTCCCGGGACGGCGCGAGCGGAAGTTGAGCGCCGAGACGCCCAACTGGTGGCGGTCCAACAGGTCGCGGAGCAACGCCATGTCGTCGAAATCGTCGGGATAGCAAAGCTCGACGCCGTCGCAGCCCTTGACCTCCGAGGCCATGCCAAGCCTGACGTCGAGGGGGCGCGCGTCCTGATACTGCAGGAAGCGGTTGCGCTGGGCGCCGAGGAAACCGGTGGTGATTGCGAATCTGTTCATGTCGGTGATGCTCCCTTGGACAAGGCCGTTTTCGCGCCGGCGCGCCGAGCGCGGTTCGGGCTTCGCGGGCAGGCGGCAGCCGAGGCCGCAACCGATTTGTTGAAGAAATTAACGTATACGATAATCAAGCCTACCGAATTCGCTTTTGCCTGTCAAAGAAAAGAGACGTCGGAGGGCGTTTGAAGCGAGTCGGGCCTTTCCTTCGGCCCGCTCAGGAATGAGGCCCTCATGCTGCTGAGCTTTGAGTCTTGCCCGGTCAGCTTAGCGGAACGATCCCCCCCTCACCCTGCCCTCTCCCCCCGGCGGGGGGAGAGGGTTGTGCAGGCTGGCGAGGCCGATGGCCGAGCCATAGCCGGAGCTGGGTGAGGGGGAAGGTGAGTCCATCTGCTCGGATTACGTGCTTGTCGAAGGATGAGGGCCGCGCGCTCAGAAGTTCGCCTCAAACGCCTGCCGCCATCACACCTCACGGATGCGGTGACGGTCCAGCAGATCCATCATCTCGCGGCCCCAGCGCGCCTTGTGGGCGCGATGGATCTCCCGCGCGGTCTCGTGGTCGCCGCGGCGGATCGCCTCGATGACGGCCGCGTGATTGACGTTGGAGTAGACCGGCTTCGAGCGGAGCGGCATGGTGATCATGCGTACCCGGTTGCCCTGCTCCAGGAAGTTGAGGGCAATGCCGGCGAGGCGGCTGTTGCCGCAAAGCTCGACAAGCAGCCGGTGGAACCGGGAATCGGCGGCGGCCCAGGCGTCCAGATCCTCGTCTTCCAAGGCCCGGTCCATATCGGCGATGACGCCTTCGAGCCGAGCGATCTCCGCCGGGCCGGGCTTGCGCCGGGCGAGCATCTCGACCGCCGCGATCTCGAGATAGCTCAACACCTCGTAGATCTCGGTGATGTCCTGGGCGGAGAGCGGCCGCACGCGCATGCCACGGCGGGGTATCACCTCCACGAAACCCTCGTTCTGAAGACGGATCAAGGCCTCGCGTACCGGAGTGCGGCTCATCCCAAGCTGCACCGCGAGGTCTTCCTCAAGGGCTTGGTAGCCCCCCGGGAACTCGTTGCTCAGGATCTTTCCCTTGAGCGCCCCATAGGCCTCCTCGACCATGGAGCGCTTGCTGTCGGCCTGCTTGGCGGCGGATGTCGAGCGCGGCGTCATGGGTTTGTTCGGTGCCTCATATGCTTGCCTGGACGAACGTCTGGGGGCCGGATTGCCAAGTGGTCGCCCAGGATACGCGCCCGACGAAGCCGATCCAGGGGCATCACACCCGTTCCGGGTCCCTTTTTCCCTGTTGACGTATACATTGTTTCCTCACAAACACCAAGCGCGAAGAGCGCCCCGGCCCGCTATCCTGGTGCCATCCTGGTATTCGGCGCCCTGGGAAGGCGGTATGTTGCGAACGGCGCGCATTGGAGCGCGGCGACGATCAGGGGATGGGAGTGTCATGACGGACAGCGACAACACCGGCCAACAGGTTCTGCTCGGCTGCGTGGCCGACGATTTCACGGGCGCCACCGATCTTGCCAATACCCTGGTTCAGAACGGCCTCAGCACCGTGCAGCTGCTCGGCGTTCCCGATGCGGAGACGGCGGTGCCGGATGCGGGCGCCGTTGTCGTCGCCCTGAAGTCGCGTACCAACCCGGTTCGCGAAGCCGTGTCCCAATCCCTCGCCGCCATCGACTGGCTGCGCCGCGCCGGCGCCGAGCAACTATTCTTCAAATACTGCTCCACCTTCGATTCGACGGAAGACGGCAATATCGGCCCGGTCGCCGAGGCTTTTCTGGAGGCCCTCGGCGCCGACTTCACCATCGCCTGCCCCGCCTTCCCCACCAACGGCCGGACGATCTATCAGGGGCATCTGTTCGTCGGCGCGGCGCTCCTCTCCGAGTCGAGCATGCGCGACCACCCGCTGACGCCCATGACCGATGCCAATCTGGTCCGCTTCCTGGGACAGCAGACCAAGGCGCCGGTCGGCCTCGTGGGCTTTGAGACGGTAGCGGCGGGCGCCGAGGAGATCCGGGACGCCTTCGAACGCCTCCGGGCCGAGGGCACCCGGATGGCCATCGTCGACGCCGTGACCGACGACCATCTGCGCGCCATCGGTGCGGCCTGCGCGGATCTGGCCCTGGTGACGGGCGGGTCCGGGGTCGCCTTGGGGCTGCCCGACAATTTCCGCCGCGCCGGCCGCTTGCAGGACACGGGACCAGCTGATTTCGTGCCCCAGGTGCCGGGCCCGGCGGTGGTCATCTCCGGCAGTTGCTCGCCGGCAACCCTGGCCCAAGTCGCGACCATGCGAGAGCAATGCCCCACGTTCGGCATCGAGCCGCTGGAGCTGGCCACCGGACGCGACCTCGTGGCCGAGGCGCTGGACTGGGCGCGCCCGAGGCTCGACGACCAGCCGATCCTGATCTCGGCCAGCGCGCCGCCGGAAAAGGTGCGCGAGGTTCAAGACAAACTGGGAGTCATGGCCGCGGGCGAGCTCGTCGAGCGGGCTTTCGCGGGGATCGCCAAGGGCTTGGCCGAGGCCGGCGTGCGCCGCTGGGTGGTCGCGGGCGGCGAGACCTCGGGCTCGGTGGTCAGCGCGCTCGGCGTGCGCGCCCTGCGCATCGGGCCGGAGATCGCGCCCGGCGTGCCCTGCACCGTCTCCATGGACGAGCCGCCGCTGGCGCTGGCCCTCAAATCCGGCAATTTCGGCGGCCCCGAATTCTTCTTCGAAGCCCTCGACGCGATGCCGTGAGGAAAGAAATGCTAAGGCCGGCGACCTGGCCACCCCTATTGAGCGACCTGAGAGATAGGTTACGGCACGTACCGGACACATAGGTAACACTTTTCGCTATTTTGGCGGAGGTGTTGATGCCGTGGAGAGAGT
>JANQJG010000222.1 GCA_028281785.1 Rhodospirillales bacterium | reverse complement strand
CGGCGCGGGCCTGCGCCTTGGGCGCCGTGCCCGCCTTGTCCAGGCCCAGATCCATGGCCTCGAGCCGGCGGATCTCGTCGCGCAGCCGCGCCGCCTCCTCGAATTCCAGCTCCGCCGCCGCCTCCCGCATCCGCTTTTCGAGCTCGCTGATATGGCCGCGCAAATTGTGCCCGACCAGATGCGTGTCGCCGGAAACCCCGGTGTCCACCGTCACATAGTCCTGCTCGTAAACCGATTGCAGCACGTCCGAAATCTGGTTGCGCACCGTCTCCGGCGTGATCCCGTGCTTGGCGTTGTATTCCCGCTGGCGCTCGCGTCGGCGCTCGGTCTCGTCGAGCGCATGGGTCAGCGAGTCCGTCATCTGATCGGCGTAGAGAATGACCCGTCCGTCGATGTTGCGCGCGGCCCGGCCGATGGTCTGCACCAGCGAGGTCTTGGAGCGGAGGAAGCCCTCCTTGTCGGCGTCCAATATGCACACCAGCGCGCATTCGGGGATGTCCAGCCCCTCGCGCAGCAGGTTGATCCCGACCAGCACGTCGAAGGCGCCGAGCCGCAGATCCCGCAGAATCTCGATCCGCTCCAGCGTGTCGATGTCGGAATGCATATAGCGCACGCGCAGCCCCTGCTCGTGCATATACTCGGTCAAATCCTCGGCCATGCGCTTGGTCAGCGTCGTCACCAGCACCCGCTGGCCCTTGGCCGCCGCGGCCCGGCACTCGCCCAGCAGGTCGTCGACCTGGCTCTCGACCGGGCGCACCACGCATTCCGGGTCGATCAGCCCGGTCGGCCGCACGATCTGCTCGACGAACGCGCCTTGCGTCTTCTCCATCTCCCAGGGGCCGGGCGTGGCCGAGACGAACACGGTCTGCGGCCGCATCGCCTCCCATTCCTCGAAACGCAGCGGCCGGTTGTCGATGCAGGAGGGCAGGCGGAAGCCGAACTCGGCGAGCGTCGACTTGCGGTTGTAGTCGCCGCGGAACATGCCGCCGAGCTGCGGCACGGTCACATGGCTCTCGTCGACGATCAGCAGCGCGTTTTCCGGCAGATATTCGAACAGGGTCGGCGGCGGCTCGCCCGGGTTGCGGCCGGTGAGGTAGCGTGAGTAGTTCTCGATCCCGGCGCAGGAGCCCGTGGTCTCCAGCATTTCCAGGTCGAAGGTGGTGCGTTCCTGCAGGCGCTGGGCCTCCAGCAGCTTGCCCTCGGCGACGAATTCGTCGACCTGGCGTTTCAGCTCCACGCGGATCTGCGGGATCGCCTGCTGCAGCGTCGGGCGCGGCGTCACGTAATGGCTGTTGGGATAGACCGTGATGGTTTTCAGCTCGGCCGCCTTCTCGCCGGTGAGGGGGTCGATCTCCCAGATCGCCTCGATCTCGTCGCCGAAAAAGCTCAGCCGCCAGGCCCGGTCCTCGAAATGGGAGGGGAAGATTTCGAGGATGTCGCCACGCACGCGGATGGTGCCGCGGGCGAAATCGGTGTCGTTGCGGCGGTATTGCAGCTCGATCAGGCGGGCGATCAGCTCGCGCACGCCGATCTGCGCGCCCACCTCCAGCTTGACCACCATCTGGGCATAGGTCTCGACCGCGCCGATGCCGTAGATGCAGGAGACCGAGGCGACGATGACCACGTCGTCGCGTTCGAGCAGCGCCCGTGTCGCCGAGTGGCGCATGCGGTCGATCTGCTCGTTGATGTTGGCGTCCTTCTCGATATAGGTGTCGGTGCGCGGCACATAGGCCTCGGGCTGGTAGTAGTCGTAGTAGGAGACGAAGTACTCGACCGCGTTGTCCGGGAAGAACGCCTTCATCTCGCCGTAGAGCTGGGCCGCCAGCGTCTTGTTGGGGGCGAGGATCAGGGCCGGGCGCCCGGCCTTGGCGATGGCGTGGGCGATGGTGAAGGTCTTGCCCGATCCGGTGACGCCCAGCAGCACCTGGTCGCGCTCCCCGGTCTCGATGCCGTCGCCGATCTCGGCGATGGCCTGGGGCTGGTCGCCGGCCGGGGCGAAGTCGCTGCTCAGGCGGAAGTCGGCGCGGCTCTCGGCGGGCGGGCGCTTCTCGGGGATGAACAGGGGGCGCTCGGCGAATACGGGGGACATCGCAAACTCTCTCACCTGGTGGGCGAGATGTGCGCCTCTCCGTGCGTTCTGTCAACGTCATGTCGACATGATGTCGACGTGATTTTGCGCCCGCGCGGGGGGTATGCGGGGGTGCTCAGCGGTTGCGCTGGATCGCGTTCCAGGTCTCGTTGAGCTCGCGCTCGGCGGTGAACGCGCCTTCCGGCAGCTCGTGGGCGATGCCCTTATGGCAGTCGATGCAGGTCAGCCCGTCCTCCTCGGCCTCGAAATGGCGGTTGCGCGCCCGCCGGTCCTGGATGGCCAGATCCATGGACTGGTAGTCGTGGCAGTTGCGGCATTCCCGCGAGTCGGTCTCCTTCATGGTCTGCCAGACACGCTTGGCCATTACCAAGCGCTTGGCCTCGAACTTCTCGCGCGTGTCGATGGCCCCCGTGACCCAGAAGAAGAGCTCGTTGGTCGCCCGGATCTTGCGCGGCACCATGTGCTGCCATTCCTGGGGGACATGGCAGTCGGGGCAGGTGGCGCGCACGCCGCTCGGGTTGCTGTCGTGGACGGAGCCCACATACTCGGCATACGCGTTGTCGGCCATCTCATGGCAGGAGATGCAGAATTCCTCGGTGTTCGTGACCTCCAGCGACCAATGGAAGCCGCCCCAGAACAGGATCCCTCCGACGAAGCCGCCGACGACCAGGAGGCCGAGCGAATAGATCGGCGACGGTCGGGCGATGAGGGTCCAAAGGCGGCGTGTCAGGCCGTTCCTGCGGGGTTTCGTGCTGTCGATGGTGGTGGTCGCGGCGTCTTCCGTCATGATCCGATTCCCGTTGCCTCGGCGAAGACCGTGGGGCGAAAGGTCAGGCCCTACCGGTCGAGGAAGGCGGGCTGAAACTCATTTTCGACCAGCGGCGCGGCATCCATCTGCGGCACATGGCACTGGGTGCAGAACCAGCGCGTGCCGGCGATGAAATCGAGGCGCTTGCCCTCGCGGCTCTCGTAATGGGTCTCGCTGATCTTGGTCGCCTTCTCCTCGACATAGTAGGGCCAGTCATGGCAGCGCAGGCACTGGTTGACCTTGAGGTCGACCTCGTACTTGTCGATTCGATGGGGAATTAGGGGCGGCTGCTGGCGATAGGCCCGTTTGATCCGATCGCCCTCCTCGATGTTGAACATCTCCGGCGTGGGCTCGGCCTCGTCGACGGCGACCTCGCCGCGAAGGGACAGGATCTCGTCGCTCCAGGCCAGCGCCGGGATGATTGCGAGGGCGACCAAGAGCGAGAACAGCCCCAGCGGCCCTTTTCGGAGTTTGCTGATCACGGCGTTGGTTCCTCCTATCTCAACTGTTCCCGGCATCGGAATGCTATGCGGCTTCGCGCGTATCCTTCTCGGTGGTGTTGGCGGCTGCCGGCGCGGCCGCGTCATCCCGGTTGTGAAAGCGCGTGCGAAAGCGGAAAACGTCCTGCGGGCAGACATCGATGCAGCGCCCGCAATTGGTGCAGTTGGGCCCGAGGATCAACGGACCGTGGCCGGTATCCGCGCCCTTGAGAGCCGGGGTGATCACCTGGGGCTCGGGGCAGACGGCGTAGCAGTCCATGCAGTCGTCGCAGCGCTCGCGGCCGGCGGCGCTCACGCGCGCGATGCTAATCGCGCCCAATAGGCTGTAGAACGCGCCATGTGGGCACAAATGGCCGCACCAGGCGCGCGGCCCGACGAAGAGTTCGAGCAGGAACACCGCCAGCGCGACCGCCCAGGCAAACCCCAGGCCGAAAACGATCCCGCGAAAAACAAGGGTGACAGGGTTAATCAGTTCCCAAGCCAGGGTGCCGGTCATCAGCGCCAGGCCGAGCATGAGGCCGAGCAGCCAGTAGCGAACGCTCCGCGAGAATCTCACACCCCCGCGCACTCCCATTTTCTGCCGCGCCCAATGCGCGGTATCGGCGAGGATGTTGACCGGGCACACCCAGGCGCAGAAGGCGCGTCCGCCGACCAGCACGTAGAAGGCCGACGCGATCAGGGCACCGGTCACGGCCGTCGTCTCCGCCACATGGCCGGCGAACAGCGATTGCACCAGGACAAAGGGATCGGCGAGGGGCAGAGTGCCCAAAACTTCGCTCGATGCGAGGTTGCCCTTGAGGATCCAGACTCCGGCCAGGGGGCTGGCGAGGAAAAGGCAGATGATCGCGAGCTGTGTCGCGCGGCGCGCGAGCAGCCATTTGCTGGCCGCGAGCCAGCCCCGGTTGGCGATCGCTTGGCGGCCTGGGGTGTAGGTCATGGCAAGCCGCCTCCGGGCAGCCGGTCGGGAAGGTCGATGATGCCGGGCACGAGTTCGCCGCCCTCCTTTTCCTTCTCGACCCAGCCGAGACGGTAATGGC
The DNA here is from genome assembly GCA_028281785.1 of Rhodospirillales bacterium. Lineage (GTDB taxonomy): Bacteria > Pseudomonadota > Alphaproteobacteria > Rhodospirillales > Shumkoniaceae > JANQJG01. The sequence goes on along the minus strand of JANQJG010000222.1, from coordinate 991 downwards.
CGCCGCGATCACCCTTGGCGAGCTTCAGGGGCAGGACCTTGATGGCGGCCTCGTCGAGCACGCAGGCCTTCTCGCATTTGCCGCAGCCGGTGCAATGCTCCGAATGCACTGTGGGGATGAACATCGCGTGCTTGCCGGTACGCAGGTTCTCCTGGCGTTCCAGGGTGATCGCCTGGTCGATCAGGGGGCAGACGCGGTAGCAGACGTCGCAGCGCAGGCCCAGAAAGTTCAGGCAGGTTTCCTGGTCGACCAGAACCGCGAGACCCATGCGGGCGTCGTTGATGTCAGTCAGCGCAGGATCGAGGGCGCCGGTCGGGCAAGCGATGACGCAGGGGATGTCCTCGCACATCTCGCAGGGGATCTCGCGGGCCACGAAATGGGGTGTGCCCACCGCGACCTCCTCGCCCAGCGCCGACAGCTTGAGAGTGTCAAAGGGGCAGTCGCGCACGCACAGCCCGCAGCGCACGCAGGCGCCGAGAAAGTCCTCTTCCCGCCCAGCGCCGGGCGGACGCAGCGTGGTGGCCGGCAAGGACCGGGCCTGTCTGGCGAAAAGCCCAAGAACGAGGCCGACCACGCCGACTCCACAGGCGGTCTTGGCCGCGTCCGCAAGAAAGCGGCGGCGGTCGACACCCTCCCGGCCCGGTTTGGCCTTCCCGCTCATCGATCCGGCCCTCGTCCCCTTAGAGCCTGTTTGAGAAGTCGCATGGAGGCTGCGTTGGTCCGAGGCCGGCCGCGCCGGCAGGCGCCGTCGGCGGCAACGAACCGGGCGGCCGGCCTCGGCCAACCCCTCGGGACGCGGCGATTATCCCCGCCGAGGGCGTCGCTCGTCGCTCGATATGCTCAGGCATGTCGTCGCTCCTCGCTCCTGCTCGGCCGGCGAAATCGCCGGCGCCGCAGCCCCATGGGACTTCTCAAACAGGCTCTTACTCAGGCCTTGACCACCCGGCAGGCGCATTTCTTGAAATCGGTCTCCTTGGACAGGGGACAGGTC
>JANQJG010000191.1 GCA_028281785.1 Rhodospirillales bacterium | reverse complement strand
GTCCTCGAATATGCCCGGCATGTCCTTCGTCCTCGCTCCTGGAACTGGCGGGTTTTCGACACCAGCCAGATCGATGTGCTGAAGGTCAACAGGCCCTAGCCTGTCAGGCCCTATTACACGGCCCTCAAAACCGCTCCAGCAATCGCTCGATATAGTCGAGTTCGAACTTCGGTCGCTCGCGTTCGCCGGCCCGTTTCTGTAACTCCCGAAGGATTTCGTGCGCGCGACGTCGCTCCATCTCATTCGGGACTTCGACGTTGTCGTCCGTGGCGAAACCCGAGACACCATCCGTACGGCGACCAAAGGGATCTCGATCGGGTTGCCTTCCGAAGGGCATCAGGGGACGCTGTTGGCCGCGCAACATCATCATCATTCCCGGCATGGGCATGGCGCCCATCATTTGCTGCGCCATCTGCTGCGCCGCTTGATTGCCGCCGCTGCGCAAGTGTTCCAGAGCTTCCGTCTGCGCCTGCACGGCTTCGTCTCCGCTTCCTTGGCGCAGCGCGTCGGTGGCCCGCCGCATGGCGCGCTCGGCCTCGCCCAGAGCCGGCGGGATCTGACCCATCATCGCGTCCAAGTCCAGCATCATTTGGCCGAGCTGGCGGCGGAGCGCCTCCTGAAATTCGGACCCGAGGCCGAAATCGGGATTGGAACCCTGGCCGCGCTGGCCCTGCTGCCCGGGCTGCTGCCCACGTTGGCCTTGCTGCCCCGGCTGCCGCAGGTCCTGCTGCCCTTGTCCCTGCTGACGATTGGCCAGCGCTTCGCGCATCTGGCGGTAGGTCTCGTCGAGGAGGCTCTGCTGGCGTTGGGCGAGCTCCCTGAGCGCCTGCAGCATGCGTTGCGCCTCCTGCGCCTGGCGGCTCTGCTGCATCTGCTGCTGGGGTCCCGCCCGCATGGCGGACCTCATGTTCTCGAGCATTCGCTGAAGCTCCGCGAGACGTTGCCGGGCCGCCTCCATCGCGCCCATGCGCGCCAAGTCTCGAATTTCGTCGAGCATGCGCTGAAGATCGGTACTTTCCATGATTTCGGCGTTTGGATCGATCGGCATATCCATGGGCATCATCCGGCGCAGCTGTTCCGCCAGCTCGGCCATGAATTCGTTCATCGCGCGCTGAAGCTCGTCCATCAGCCGTTCGATCTCTTCCGATTCGGCCCCCTCGCGAAGGGCCTCCATGAGTTCCTCATGAAGCCGTTGCAGGTCGCGCTCGACCAGCGACATGCCGCCTTCCTCGAGGCGCAGGGCCGTATCCCAAAGGACTCGCGCCACGGCGGCAATCGCGACGCCACGCTCATCGTGGATCAACCGTGAGCGAGAAACGCTGAGCGCCAGAAAAACCACCGTGTCGTCACCGAATTGTTGAGGCTGATTGGCGATACGAGCCAACCCGTCCACGACCTCCCGGCGAACCTCCGGCGTCGGATCGGCCAGCTTCTTGCGCTCCGCGATGATGGCCCGCGCGACCGGGTGGATGAATTCCCGCTCCGGCAGAACGAACTCGACGGTTTCGCTGCGTCCGACCTGCCCGCGCTGATCGGTGGCCTGAAGGACCCCCCGTACAGGCCAGCCGGCCCATAAATGCGCGGTGAGATCGTGGAGGCTCCGTCCCTTCGTCTCCCTTCGGTTTGACCCGGAAACAGGAAGCTCCAGCCGTAAACTATCCGCCTCCGTCTGTGGCTCGCGGCCGACGCGGGTCAAAACCGCGACCAATTCGCTCACCCCGTAGTCGTCGCGCGCCTCGAATGTGAGCCGAAGTTGCGCCCGTTCGGTCGCGTCGGGCGGCTCGAAAAAGGAGACCTCCGGCGGCCCATCGGGAACGACTTCGATCGGCCAAGCGGCCAACTCGACCTCCTCCACGAGGATCGCAAGGCGGTCACCCGTTTCGATCTCGCTTTCGAGCCGATATGTGCCGGCCTCGCCGGTGGGGCCAAGGGGATCAAACGCCTGCTGGCGGCCTCCGATGGTCAGAATCGGGCCAGGCGTCACATTGCTCACCTGGGCCAGAAGCACGCTCCCCTCGGGAACCACGAGCGGAGATTCGGTGACGGTACCGAGGTTCAGATAGATCGGCGCCACGCGCGTATAAGCCGGCGGATTGATCCATAGCTCCAGCTGGACGGGACGGTCGGGCGTGCCCGCGAAGTCGGGGAGGAAAGCAGCGGCGAGACGGCCGCTCATGTTGCTACCGGCGGCGGCGACTCCGATCACGAGAAGAAGCACTGCCACGGCCCGAAACGCCCAGGGATCCCGGCGCGCCACATCCGGAGTCGGGGCACGGACGCGCAGGTCGGCCGCGGCCCGCCTCATGCGTTCAAGATGCAACTGCCACAAGGCTTCGGTCTCGCGGTCGCCCTGGCCGGAAGCCAGATTGTCCTGAAGCGCGGTCAAGGGCCGATGGTCGAGGCCGGAATCCTTCTCCAGCCGATGTCGGGCGGCAAGGCGGTCTGCCAGCCTGATGTCGGGCAGTCCGCGTGCCAGCATGACGACGAAAAGAATGAAGAAACCCGCCAGCAGGGCGGCATGCAGCCAGGGCGGCAAACTGGAAAACACATCAAGGAAAGCCAAGGCAAGGAAGACGCCCATGACGGCAAAGGCTGGCCAAACGCGTTGCCAAACCGCCTCCCAAACAAGGGCTCCCTGAGCCAGCCGGAGGAGCACATGATAGCGCAGGCCGTTTGTCGATTTCATGGCTGAACAACCCAGTCTGGGACCGATTCACGAGCCAGCAGGTCGTCGACACTGATACGCTCGCGCACGACCGCGAATCTGTCGCCCTTGACCAGGATTTCCGGCACCAAGGGCCGACCGTTATAGGTCGATGCCATCACGGCGCAATAGGCGCCGGCGGTCCGTACGGCAATCATATCTCCGGGCCGAAGGTTCGGCAGGGCGACGTCGCGTGCAAAGGTATCCGCCGTTTCGCAGATCGGTCCGACCACATCCATTTCACGTAGATGGTCATCCCGGCCCGGCTCTGCCACGGTCAAAAAACTGTGCCTCGCGCTATAGAGCGCCGGTCGCAGAAGATCGTTCATCGCCGCATCGACGACGGCGAAAGTCCGGGTCGCCCCTTCCTTCACATAGATTACGCGGGTCACCAAGATCCCGGCATTGCCGGCAATGACCCTGCCCGGCTCGAGCACGACTTGGCAGTCGAGGTCGCCAACGACGGAGCGGATGAGGGCGCCATACGAGTCCGGAGCAGGAGCGGCTTTGCCGTCATACGCAATACCGAGCCCACCCCCAAGATCCAGCCTTGTGATTTGGTGCCCATCGGCCCTGAGCATGGCCACCAGATCCCGCATGCGGATATAGGCGTCCTTGAACGGTGAAAGATCCAAAAGCTGCGAGCCGATATGCACGGCCACGCCAACGATCCCGACGGCGGGCAGGCCCGCGGCGCGCGTGTACACCTCATGCGCGCGCGTCCATTCGATACCGAACTTGTTCTCGCTTTTGCCGGTGGTGATTTTCTCGTGGGTCCGGGCGTCCACATCCGGATTGATGCGGATCGCGACCGGCGCCGTGACGCCAAGCGAGTCGGCGATGCGGCTGATCGTCTCCAGCTCTGGTTCCGATTCCACGTTGATCTGCCATACGCCCGCCTTTAGCGCATCGGCGATCTCGACATCGGTTTTCCCGACACCGGAAAAGACGATTCGGGAGGCCGGGATCCCCGCGGCCCTCGCACGTTTGAACTCTCCTCCCGAGACCACGTCGGCGCCGGCCCCCAGATTGCCGAGGGTGCGCAGGACGGCGATGTTGCCGTTGGCCTTGACGGCGAAGCAGACCGTGGCGTCCAAATCGCCCAATGACTCCACGAAGACTCTGTAATGCCGCTCGAGCGTGGCGCTGGCATAGCAGTAGAACGGCGTGCCGACGCTCTCGGCAATCTCGTCGATCGGGACGTCCTCGGCGCACAGACGGCCGCCCTGATAACTGAAGTGGTCCATGCGGGAGCCTCCGGTTGCGGCTTATTCGGCCGGATAAGTGCGAGGGTAGTCGCTGTCTGGGGGCGGTTCCAACGGCCCTTTTCGGCCGCAGTCGGCCAACGGAATGGCCAATCCCACGAACAGAAGCGCCAAAAGCGCCTTACGCAGCGTTGAGGCCATGTCGCGTGCGTCTCCTCTCAATCCCCTGGTGGCCGTTTCAGGAAACGCCGGCGGGCGTCGGCCACGGCGCGGTGCACGTTCTCCGGCGCTGTGCCGCCGGGGCTCTTGCGACTCCTGACGGAATTGTCGATCCCCAGGACGCCATAGACGGCGTCCGTGATTCCGGTCTCCTCGGCCTGCATCTCTTCGACGGAAAGCGCTTCGAGTCCGCAGCCCCTTGCTTCCGCCTTGCGAACCAGCCGGCCGGTAACGTGATGGGCACGCCGGAAAGGGAGGCCGAGGACCCGAACCAGCCAGTCCGCGAGGTCGGTGGCCGTCGGGTGGCCGCGTCCCGCGGCTTGCCGAAGCCGCTCACGGTCAAACTCCGCGCCCTCCATCATCCCGGCCATCGCGGGGATCGCAAGGGCGAGCGTGTCGGCGGCCTCGAATACGGGCTGCTTGTCCTCCTGCATGTCCTTGGAATAGGTCAAGGGCAGCCCCTTCATGACAACGAGCAGGGCGTTCAGCGCGCCGATGAGCCGTCCCGCCTTGCTCCGAACCAGTTCGGCCGCGTCGGGATTGCGCTTCTGCGGCATGATGGAGCTGCCGGTGGAGAAACTGTCCGGAAGCCGCATAAACGAAAACCCATCCGAGCACCAGAGGACGATTTCTTCCGCCTGGCGGGACAGATGGACCCCGACGATGGCCGCGACTCCGAGGTATTCCAGGGCGAAATCCCGATCGGAGACGGCATCCATGGAATTGGCGCAAGGCCGCTCGAAGCCGAGGTCCCGAGCGGTCGAGTGGGGATCGATGGGAAAGGACGTTCCGGCCAGGGCGGCCGCGCCGAGGGGACATTCGGCAAGGCGGCGGCGGCAATCCGCAGCCCGGCCGCGATCTCGTCCGTACATCTCGACATAGGCCAGAAGATGGTGCCCCAGGGTGACCGGCTGCGCCGTCTGAAGATGCGTGAAGCCCGGCATCACGGCGTCGGCGTGGCGTTCGGCCTGATCGATCAAGACCGCTTGAAGCCGCACGAGATCCCTGTCCAGCCGGTCCAGCGCTTCTCTGACCCAGAGTCGGAAGTCTGTCGCCACCTGGTCGTTCCGCGAACGCGCGGTGTGCAACCGTCCGGCCGGTTCACCGACCAGTTCGCTCAGGCGCGCTTCGACATTCATGTGAATGTCCTCAAGCGATCGGGAAAAGGGGAACCGGCCGTCCTCGATTTCTTCCAGCACCTTTTGAAGGCCGTCGAGTATGGCATCCCCGTCGGATTTGGATATGATGCCCTGGCGTACGAGCATCTTGCAGTGGGCCTTCGAGCCCGCGATATCCTGGGCATAGAGCCGCCGGTCGACATCGATGGACGCGTTGATCTGTTGCATCAGCTCCGTCGGGCCGGCCGCGAAGCGGCCACCCCAGATCGCGCTGGGCGGCGAGGCCGGGGACGAAGTTTTCTTGCTCATGACACAACCAATCGAGAGTCTGTTTTGAAGCGTCTAGTCTTTCTCGCGATTCTTGCCGGAACCGTGCTGACCGCCGCCGGGGGGTTCACCTTCTACCATGCGAGCACCGAGGGCGGAAAGTGCGTGGCGACCGATGGCGCGCTCGCGGCCCTTGAGCTCACGCGTCCCCCACGGGACCTCCCGGAGATTCGTTTTGTCGACGGAAACGGTGAGGAACGGAGTCTTGCCGACTATCGCGGCCAGGGGCTGGTGCTCAACTTCTGGGCTACTTGGTGCGCGCCCTGCGTTCGGGAAATGCCGGCCCTCGACCGGCTCCACGCCGAACTTCAAGGGGCCGGAGTCGCCGTACTGGCGCTTTCCGCGGATCGAGGCGGAGGGGACGTGGTCGAACGCTTCTACCAGAAGCACGAAATCGAAAACCTGAAGACGCTGCTCGACAAGAATCTGGCGACGGCTCGCACGCTCGATGTCAGAGGCTTGCCGACCACCCTGCTCATCGATAGCGAAGGCAAAGAAATCGGTCGCCTGGTCGGTGCCGTCGAATGGGATGCGCCCGACGCCGTCGACCTTCTTCGCGATTGCCTTGGAGGAAAGAAAACATGAGTCGCCGCCATGTCGTCATCGCCGCGTTTGTTGTATGCTCGGTAACCGCCTGTGCGGCGCCCTACAGCTGGCAGAACCCCAACTATCCCGAAGAGCGGTGGGCGCGTGATCGCGCCGCATGCAAGGCGGATGTAGCTGAGAAGATCGAGCGGCGCTATGGCCCGGAACCGGTATTCTCCAACCGCGGCGGCGTGTTCGGAGACACCCAATTGCGCCGTGATTTCGACAACTATGAGGGAGCACGAAGCGAAAGCCGTCTGTTCGACGAGTGCATGCGCCAACGCGGTTATGTGAGAGTCAGGCGGTGAAAACAGAACCGAAACAACGCGCCTGATGGCTGCGGCTATGAAAGGAGGTGCATGGCTCATGGGCCGGATACGGCCTAGTATCCTGCCTTTGGTCGCTGTTTCCTTGGTCTATGGAGTGCTCGTTTGCCTTTACGAGCTGGACTCGACCCGGCTCCTGTGGAAGCTCTGGCGTACGGATGACCCCTATCAGTACGAGGAGATTCATCCACGCTTCCTGAAGACCGACCCGGCGGCCCTGATCACGATTCGAAGCCCCGAGGATGCCACCGCCACGCGTCAGGCGCTGGTCGACGCGATTTGGGGGCCGGGTGGCGTGCCCGTTTCCAAGCAGCCGGCCCAGTTGGACCGGGATGTCCGGGTGGAAGGATTCGCTGGTCTGCCAAATCTCGATCGGATCGATCGGCTTCATGCGCAGGTGGACAAGGACTACACGGCCTTTGTGGATTTCTACCGCGCCAGAGACTCCCGCAACCGGCTGGTTCTTCTGCATGACGGCTATGGCGGCGATGGCACCTACAGCAATCTGAGGAGGCCGATCGCCCTCCTCGTCCGGGCGGGGATCGACGTCATGGTCTTTAGCCTTCCCCAATATGGCCGCAATTCGATGGGCATTCGGTATCTACCGCGATACGGCTGGTACGCGGTGCGCGCCTTTCGTGCCCTGGACCTGGTGGACCTGCCCATGAGGCTGTGGTTTGAGCCCGTCGTTATCGGGATGACCCACGCCCGAACAAGCGGTTCGTATGAAAGCGTTGACATGGTGGGCTTCTCCGCGGGCGGTTGGGTCACGATCGTTTCCGCTGCCGTGGACCCGCGAATCCGGCGGAGTTACCCCGTGGCCGGGGTCTATCCGATGTATCTGCGCTCCGGGGAAGAGGCTAAGCAGTCGCCGCCCCCGGAGTTCTTCGCCCCGATGATCCGTGCCGCCAACTATCCGGAGATGTTCGTTCTCGCGGCCCTGGGCGGAGACCGTGCCCAGATCCAGGTGTTCAACCGCTATGACCGGTGCTGCTACAACAATCGCAAGGGCAAGCTCTACGAGCCAGCGGTGGTGTCAGCGGCGGCGGCGGCGGGAGGCGGCCGGTTCGCGGTCCTGATCGACGAGACCCATCCCAGGCACAAGGTCTCGCACTGGGCGATGGATCGCATCCTCAAGGATATATTCAGGTAATCTCGCGGCCAGCCGTCACAAGGAAAGCGAAGCCTCGGATCTTGCGCGCAAAGACCAAGGGCACCGCCCTGTCGGACGATGCCCTTTTTTGCTTGAAGACTAGGCGATTATCCTACGCGGCGAGGCGGGAACGCGGCTCGCGCGGGGCGCCGGACGCGTCATTCGCGAATTGCGGCTGATGCGCGACCTGGACGAACCGCGGGATGTCGTTGCGCGAAATCCCGATGTCCGCGAGTGTCCGATCGTCCAGACGCATCAGATCCTCGCGCAGCTGCTCGCGACGGTACCAGCGCACGATCGGGCCCAGGACGCGACGGCCGATGAAACCGGCCGCCAAACGGATCAGGCGGGCCATCTCCTCACTCCGCCGGCGCTCCGCCTCGATCCTGAGGGCTTCCGGGGTCAGGTCACTCTTGACATCGACAAGTTGGGACAGGGGTAGGTTGTTGTACTGAGTCATGATCCTAAGCTCCTTTCTGGATGCGGTCGTCTGTTGGGCTGTTCTTGTTGCAAGTCGTTCCTAAAATGATGGTAGAAGAAGTAAGACGAAGATCGCCGCGCTGGAAGCGCAAAGCCTGCAACGCAGACTTGCATGCAATGCATGCCGCAACACTCCCGTCACATAAAGACTTTAAGGGCGGTCCGCGCTTTGTTCTTGTTGGCGAAGTCGGGGCCGCCTAACCTGGGTCGGTTGCAGGATACTGCGGGGCCATGCCAGCACGAAAAACCTCGTCCGGCCGTGATACGCGTCTCGCGAAAGACCTGCGCGAGGCCGGCTTGCGGATATCCGGGAAGGAGCTGCGGGCGCTGATGCGCGGGGTCGTGGCGGCCCCGGTGAACCGGAGTCGGGACGCCTGGATGACCCTGATCGCCCCGGCCCCGACGTTGGCCGAGAACCCGACGCTCGTTGCCGAGCTGCGGAGCTTGAGAGAGGAGATCGCGGGCGATGAGGCGCCCAAACAACCGAACCAATCCGACAGGCGGCTCGCGGCCCTCCGCGACATCTTGCGCCGACGCCGCGTCGACGGTTTTGTGGTGCCCCGCGGCGACGCGCATCAAGGTGAGTTTGTCGCCGCCCGATCGGAGCGCCTGGCTTGGCTCACGGGGTTTTCCGGGTCGGCCGGCACCGCCGTCGTGCTCCCCGATCGCGCTGCCATTTTCGTCGACGGTCGGTACACCCTGCAGGCCCAGGGGGAAGTCGATTCGAGCCTTTACTCCATCCATCATCTCGTGGACGAACCACCTTCCGAGTGGATCTCGGATCACCTACCGGCAGGTGCGCGGCTGGGCTACGACCCGTGGCTGCACACCTCTTCACAGGTCAGTCGCCTACGGGCTGCCTGCGAAAAGGCGGGTGGGCGGCTGACCCCGCTTTCGTCCAACCCGGTGGACGCGATCTGGATTGCCCGTCCGTCGGCGCCGATCGCGCCGGTCGTTCCGCACGGCGACAAGTTTGCCGGAGAGAACTCCGCTCAAAAGCGACGCGAGATCGCCGATGACCTTGGGTCGGAAAAGGTTGACGCCGTGTTCCTCTCTTCCCCTGACTCGATCGCTTGGCTGCTCAACATCCGCGGCGGCGACATCCCCTACACGCCGGTTCCGTTGGCTTTCGCGATCCTATATGCCGACGCGACGGTCGACCTTTTTATCGACGAGCGCAAGATCACGGATGAAACGCGCACCCATCTCGGCAACGGCGTGCGGATCGCCGAGCCGGTGACGCTCGCCGCGGCGCTCGATCGACTGGGATCGGAGAAGCGGTGTATCCGCGTCGACTCGGAGGCGGCGCCTCATTGGGCCTCACGCCGGCTGCGCCGTTCCGGAGCCCGGATCGCCCACGGATCCGATCCTTGCATCCGACCGAAGGCGTGCAAGAACGATGTGGAGCTCGCAGGTATTCGCGCGGCGCACCGCCGCGACGGTGTGGCCCTGGCCCGTTTTTTGGCCTGGCTTGCGGCAGTTGCCGAGGATGGCTCGGTCAGCGAGATGTCCGCGGCGGCACGGCTCGACGCGCTACGCGGCGAGGACGAACGCTATGCGGGGCCCAGTTTCGAGACGATCTCGGCGGCGGGTCCCAACGGCGCGATCGTGCACTACCGCACGTCCCCGGACACCAATTCTAGACTGGGCGCTGGCGATCTATTTCTCATCGACTCAGGTGCCCAATACCTTGATGGAACGACGGATGTCACGCGGACGGTCGCCATCGGCACACCGTCGCGGGAGATGCAAAGGCGGTTCACACTCGTTCTCAAGGGGCATATCGCCCTGGCCGTGGCGGTGTTTCCCGAAGGCACCTCGGGATCGCAGCTCGACGCCTTCGCGCGGCGCGCCCTGTGGGCGGCCGGGCTCGACTACGATCATGGCACCGGCCATGGGATCGGCTGCTATCTTGGTGTCCATGAGGGCCCCCAGCGGATATCGAAGCTCCCAAGCCGGGTGGCGCTTGAGCCGGGTATGGTCCTTTCCAACGAGCCCGGATACTACAAAGAGGGCGCCTACGGCATTCGGATCGAGAATCTCTTGGCCGTGCGCGCGGTCGATGCGCCGCCCGGTGCGGAGAAATCGCTTCTCGGTTTCGAGACCTTGACCCTATCCCCGATCGACCTCCCGCTCGTGGACCCCGCGCTTCTGACCGGGGAGGAAATGGCGTGGCTCAACACCTATCACGCCCGCGTCCGGGCCGAGATCGGTCCTCTGCTCGACCCCGAAACGAGGGCGTGGCTGGAGCGGGCGACACGACCGGTTCGGGACTGATCCCGCTTGTCACAACCCCCGGTTCGGGAACGGTTTGCCTGACCGGGGCGTCGTCGCTATATCTGCGGACATGACGTTCCTTGACATATCGATCGGACTGGCGATGGCGGCAACCGTCGCTGTCCTGCTCATCGGCCTGCTCTCGATGGCGCGCGGCGGCGAGTTCAATGCCCGCTACAGCAACCTCTTCATGCGCTTGCGGGTCGGATTTCAGGGCGTCGCCCTTCTTCTGATACTCGTAGCCATGCTGACTTTTCTTTTCACCGGCGGGAACTGAGCGATGGTCCGCCTCAGCAGGATCTACACCCGTGGCGGAGACGGGGGGGAAACCTCCCTCGGCAACGGCGAGCGCGTGCCAAAGCATGCCCTGCGGGTGGCGGTCTACGGTACGGTGGACGAAGCCAACGCCGTGATCGGACTTGCCAGGCTCCATACGGAAAGCGACTCCGATACCATGTTGGCCCGAATTCAGAACGACCTGTTCGACCTGGGAGCGGACCTCTGTATGCCCCCCGACGGCCGGAAGGCGGACGCGGCGCTGCGGATCGTCGACGCCCAGGTCGAGCGCCTGGAGCAAGAAATCGACGAGATGAACGCCCGGCTCGCACCGCTCGAATCCTTCGTCCTGCCGGGTGGGAGCCCGGCGGCCGCCTACCTTCACCTTGCGCGGACGGTCGTGCGCCGCGCCGAGCGCCTCATGACCGAGTTGGCCGAGCACGAGCCCGTAAGCCCGGCCGTCCTCAGATACATCAATCGACTCTCTGATCATCTGTTCGTGCTGGCTCGGCATGAAAATGCCGAGGGCCGGGGCGATGTTCTCTGGCGTCCCGGCGCCCATAGATAGCGGCTGCCGGAGCCCCTCTCGCCCGCGGGGCCTATTCCGATACAGCGCGGGGGCTTTCGTTGACAGCCCGTGGCCTTGTGCCTATGGTTTGGAGTTTGTTCAAATGGGGGCGGAAAGTCCCGGAAATGCTCGACTCCTCAGGGATCGCGCTGACGTGATCCGCTTCCCAAGAATCGAAATCCTAGGAGTCTCGGTGGGTCGTTCATGAAAGTCCTTGTCGCCGTCAAACGGGTCGTCGACTACAACGTGAATGTGCGCGTTAAGTCGGATCAGACCGGTATCGAAACCGCAAACGTGAAGATGTCCATGAACCCCTTCGACGAGATCGCCGTCGAGGAGGGGGTCCGGTTGAAGGAGAGTGGCGCCGTCAGCGAGCTGGTCGCCATCTCGATCGGTGCTCAGACCTGCCAGGAGACCCTTCGCACCGCGCTTGCCATGGGGGCCGATCGCGGGATCCTGGTGAAGACCGATCTGGCCATCGACAGCGAGCTGCAGCCTCTGGCCGTGGCCAAGATTCTCAAGGCGGTGGTCGAGAAGGAATCGCCCGGGATGGTGATCATGGGCAAGCAGGCGATCGACGACGATTCCAATCAGGCGGGTCAGATGCTCGCGGCGCTTCTGAACTGGCCTCAGGGCACTTTCGCCTCGAAACTGGAGCTCGCCGACGGCAAGGCACAGGTCACGCGTGAAATCGATGGCGGCCTTGAAACCGTGTCCCTCGGCGTGCCTGCCGTCGTAACTACGGACCTGCGCTTGAACGAGCCTCGCTATGCGTCGCTGCCCAACATCATGAAGGCAAAGAGGAAACCGATCGATATCCTGACCCCGGACGAGTTGGGTGTCGACGTAACCCCGCGGCTCAAAACGCTCAAGGTGACCGAGCCGCCCAAGAGGCAGGCCGGTGTAATCGTCGGAAGCGTTGCCGAGCTGGTGGAAAAACTCCGGAATGAGGCCAAGGTGATCTGATGAGCGTCCTGGTTGTTGCAGAACACGATAACAAGTCCCTCAAGCCGGCCACGCTGAACACCGTGGCCGCCGCGCGTCAGCTCGGCGACGTGACGGTGCTGGTTGCCGGTTCCGGCTGCCGAGCCGTGGCCGAGGCGGCGGCGAGTGCCGATGGCGTGTCAAAGGTGCTGCTCGCCGACGGCGAGGTCTATGCCCATGCCATGGCGGAGAGCCTCACGGCCTTGATTCTTGGACTTGCCTCGAATTACGGCTATCTGCTGGCGTCGGCTACGACCTTTGGCAAGAACTTGATGCCGCGCGTGGCCGCGTTGCTCGACGTGGCGCAGATCTCGGATATCAGCGGAATCGAAGCGCCAGACACGTTCGTACGGCCGGTTTACGCTGGAAACGCGTTGGCGACGGTGCAATCAAGCGATTCTACGAAGGTCGTCACCGTTCGTGGCACCGCCTTCGAGCCGGTAGCCGCCGAGGGCGGCACGGCCGCCATCGAGGAAATCGACGCGGCGGAAGACCCAGGCCTGTCGAGCTTCGTCGGTCAGGAATTGACGCAGTCCGAGCGGCCCGAACTCACCAGCGCCGCGCGCATCGTTTCGGGCGGGCGCGGGATGCAGAGCGGCGACAACTTCCGGCTTTTGGAACAGGTTGCCGATAAGCTCGGAGCCGCGGTCGGCGCCTCGCGGGCGGCCGTGGACGCGGGGTTCGTGCCCAACGACTATCAGGTTGGGCAGACGGGCAAAGTCGTAGCCCCCGACCTCTATATCGCGGTCGGGATCTCCGGGGCCATTCAGCATCTCGCCGGGATGAAGGACAGCAAGGTCATCGTCGCGATCAACAAAGACGAGGAGGCACCCATTTTCCAGGTGGCCGACTACGGTCTAATTGCGGATCTGTTCGAGGCGCTGCCCGAGCTGTCGGCGGAATTGGACAAATTGGCCTGACAGGGGACGCGGGCAAGGCAAGGACAAGGCAATGCCCTTGGACATCAGGAATATCGGAGTTGTCGGTGCCGGTCAGATGGGCATCGGGATCTGTCATGTCTGCGCCCTGTCGGGGCGCAGTGTTCACCTTGTCGACGTCGATACCGAGCAACTCGACCGGGCAATGGCCGCTGTTGATCACTATCTCGGTCGCCAGGTGAGCAAGGGGCTCCTGACGGAGGCGGAAAAAGACGAGGCCTTCAAGCGCATAACCTTCGGCAGCGATGTCGCGGCTTTCAAGGACCGCGACCTCGTCATCGAGGCGGCGACCGAGGACGAGCAGATCAAGAAAGGCGTCTACAAGGAGGTCTGTCCGCATCTGAAGCCGGAAGCCCTTCTCGCCACCAACACCTCGTCGATCTCCGTCACCCGGCTGGCAGCGCAGACCGATCGCCCCGAGAAGTTCATCGGGATGCATTTCATGTATCCGGCCCCGATGCTGGATCTGGTCGAGCTTATCCGCGGAATCGCAACGGCCCCGGAGACGTTCCGCATCGTCGAGGATCTCGTTCTCAAGCTCGGCAAGACGCCGGTCAGCGTGGAAGACTTCTCGGCCTTCATCGTCAATAGGATTCTCATGCCGATGGTCAACGAGGCGATCTACGCCCTGTACGAGGGCGTGGCCTCGGTCAAGGCGATCGACACGGCGATGAAGTTGGGATGCCGGCATCCCATGGGTCCCTTGGAGCTGGCCGACTTCATCGGTCTCGATTTCTGTCTCGCGGTCATGAATACGCTCAACGAAGGCCTCGCTGACACTAAATATCGGCCCTGTCCCCTTTTGGTGAAGTATGTCGAGGCCGGCTGGCTGGGGCGAAAGACCGGCCGCGGATTTTACGACTATTCGGGAGACGAGCCCGAACCGACCCGGTGACACGCCGAACGGCTCCGGTGCCGTGGCCCCTTTGCTCACTCGGTGTGGCTGAGGGCGCCGCAAAGACGCCATGGTGTCGGCTCCGAAAATGTCTTAGAATTGTCGCCAAATGTTCATCGAAGTGCAATGAGTTCTGTCCCACCTTCTCCCCCATGAATATTGAGAATATCTGCGCTTAAGTGGGAGAATCCGGCGGGGGAGTTTATGGAAGAGAGCATTGCTTCCGCAGGGTTGCAGAAAGGCTCTGAAGGCTTTGCGCTTTAACAATCTCGAGGTTCGCCTCGCTGAAACGGAGCAGGATGTCGACGCGGCGCAAGAGCTCCGTTACCGCATCTTTTATGGAGAAAAGGGCGCAATCCCGCGGGCCGAGGTCGAACTCCGAAAGCGTGACTTCGACGATTTCGACCGCATCTGCGATCACCTGATCGTCGTGGACCTGGAGCGCAGCAACGGCGCGCCAAAGGTTGTCGGGACCTATCGTTTGCTTCGCCGGTCGGTGGCGCTCGAACATTCCGGATTTTACACGGAGCAGGAGTTCGACGTGACGAATCTGCTCGATCATCCCGGCGAGATCGTCGAGCTCGGGCGCTCCTGTGTGGATCGTGAGTATCGCACGCGAGCCGTTATGCAGCTTCTGTGGCGCGGGCTCGCAGAGTACATCTACCTCCACGATATCGTGCTCATGTTCGGCTGCGGCAGCCTGCCGGGAACCGAGCCGCAGGCGCTCATGCCCGCCCTTTCCTACCTTCACCATTTCCATCTGGCGCCGCAACGGCTCCGCCCCCGAGCCCTTGACGAGCATTATGTGGACATGAAGCTGCTCTCGCGCGCCGAGCTGGACCGCGAGGCCGCCCTCAACGCCTTGCCGCCGCTGATCAAGGGATACCTTCGAGTCGGCGGATATGTCGGCGACGGCGCCGTTGTCGATCACCAATTCAACACGACCGACGTATGTATCATCGTCAAGACGGATCAGGTCACCGAGAAGTACCATCGTCACTACATTCGCTCGGGCCGGCCGTCCACAAGCCCTTGAGACCAAGCGAATCCCGGCCGCGCGCCGCCCTCCGCATCTTCCTGTTTCTCGCGCTGACCCTGGGCCTTCTGCTGCCTTATACGGCGCTCTATCCCGCCGGCCGGCTCGGCCAGTCTGGGCGGAAATCCATCGAGCGCTTGTGGTTTCGCGGGTGCTGCGCCCTCTGCGGGCTGCGCGTGAGGGTGTCGGGCGAGGTTCGCCGCCGGGCTCCGACCCTGTACGTCGCCAATCACGTGTCCTATCTCGATATCCCGGTTCTCGGGATGCTGATTGATGTGATCTTCGTGGCCAAGAGCGAAGTCGCCGACTGGCCGCTGTTTGGGATCATTGCTCGTCTGGCCCGGACGGTCTTCATCCGCCGCGACCTCCGCGAGGCGTCCGAACAGAACCGGATGCTGGCGGCACGCCTTGAAACGGGTAGCAACATGATATTTTTCCCGGAAGGCACGAGTACGAACGGCCGCGCCGTGCTGCCGTTCAAGTCCTCGCTCTTCGAAGCCGTCCGCCGGGCAAGCAAGGAGAGCGGCGCGAGGGTCCAACCGATCTCGATCACCTATGTAAGGTCATTGTCGGGGACCGCGTTGGTCGACGGGTTGGAGGACCTCTATACTTGGCATGGCGACATCGCCATGCTGCCACATTTGCTCAGGGTGTTCTCCCTTCCCGGTGCCATCGTCCAGGTTCAGTTCCATCCACCCGCCTCGCCCGCGGATTTCGCCAACCGAAAAAAGCTGGCGAAGCATTGCGAGGCCGAGGTGGCGGCGGGCGTTGCCGGGGCGCATGCCCTTACAGGCCGAGATCCGCGTCAGAGTGAGCAGCCATCTCTTCCACGACGATCTTGAGTTCCTCGGCCAAGCTGGACGGGCCGAGTACCTCGAAGGCAGAGACGAGCTCGCGGAAGTACCAAATCGTGCCGTCGCGACCGCCGTTGAAACGATCCCACACCGCGTCGCCCTCTGCGCGGAGATCGCGAAGGATGGCAGTCGCATTGTGCAGCTTGTCGGCGGCCGAGACGAGCAGCGCCGACGGAGAATGCTCCGGCAGGGAGGCGAGATAGGCCTCCTTGCGCTGCCGCCAAGGGGGCTTGGGCGTATCCATATCGCCATAGGCATCGCTGAGGGCGTCGACGATGTCGGCGACGTGGTCACCGAAACGCTCGCGGATTTTGACGAGCGTCCTCAGCCCGCCCTGGTCCTCGACCGCATCGTGAAGCAGGGCCGCGATCGCCTCCTCCTCGTCGCCCCCATGCTCCAGCACTAACGCCGTCACCGCGAGGAGATGGGAGATATAGGGGATTTGCCTCCCCTTGCGGGTCTGACCGGCGTGGAGATCGGCGGCCCATCTCGCCGCCTCATGAAACCTTTCCGACAGCATCGTTGTGGCGGACCTTCGCTGGGCGCTAGTGAAGTTCCGCCAGCAGCTTCTGGCGGAACACGTCGATGGGTATGAGCTCGCCATTCACGTCGGCGCACCAGAACTGCCAGCCATTACAGGCGGGCGCGTTCTGGACGCGGGCGCCAACTTGGTGAATGGATCCCCGGAACTCCGACGCGATCAGCGTTCCGTCGGCGCGAACCCGGGCGGAATAGCGACGCCGCGAGTCGTAGAGGGTCTGTCCGACCGGTACAATGCCGCGTTCAACCAGCCATCCGAAGGGAACGCGCGGCCGTTCCCGCCGGCTCGGTGTCGAAAGCACGTCGTCGTCTCCCGCCTTTTCAACAAGGGCGATGCGTTGTTGCGCAAGGGTGGCGTAGGTCGAGTCCCGCTCGATCCCGAGATAGGTCCGGCCAAGCCGCTTGGCGACCGCTCCCGTCGTACCGCTCCCCATAAAGGGGTCGAGCACGAGGTCCCCGACATCCGTGGAGGCGAGAATGATCCTGTGAAGCAGGCTCTCGGGTTTCTGCGTGGGGTGGGCTTTCCGGCCGTTGACCTTGAGGCGTTCCGGGCCCGTGCAAAGCGGCAGCAGCCAGTCCGACCGCATCTGAAGATCGTCGTTCAGGCTTTTCATCGCTTCGTAGTTGAAGCGGTAGCGGGAGTCGCGGTCGCGGCTGCACCAGATGAGGGTCTCATGGGCGTTGGTGAACCGGCGGCCCCTGAAATTGGGCATGGGGTTGGTCTTGCGCCAGATCACGTCGTTGAGGATCCAGTAGCCCAGATCCTGAAGGGTGGCTCCGATACGGAAAATGTTGTGATAGCTGCCGATAACCCAAAGGGTCCCGTCGGGCTTGAGCAGGCGGCGGGCGGCCGACAGCCAAGCCCTGGTCAAGCCGTCATACGCGTCCAGGTCGCGGAACCGGTCCCAGTCCTCGTCGACGCCGTCGACCTTGGTGTTGTTGGGGCGGTAGAGTTCGCCGTCGAGTTGAAGATTGTACGGGGGATCGGCGAAGATCATATTGATCGAGGCTTCCGGCCAGCCAGCCATGACCTCGACGCAGTCCCCCACAACAATTTGATTCGGCTCGATTTTTTGCGACTCCGTCATGCCGCGGAGAATGATCGAGGCGTGAGTCCACGTCAAGAATTAAGTGGATTCAATGGATTAGGGGATTCCCCTGAGTCTAAATCTAGGAGTCCAGTGGTATTGGGACTCAAAATCTTGAGAATAGGCGCAAAGCTCCGCCGGTGATGAGCAGTCACGCCCAGGCGTTCCAGCGCGGCTCGGTGTTCGCGGGTGCCGTATCCCATGTTGCGTTCCCAGCCATAGCCCGGATGGTGCGACGCCAACTCGGCCATGATGCGGTCGCGGGTGACCTTGGCGACGATGGAGGCGGCGGCGATCGACAGGCTTCGCGCATCGCCTTTGACCACGCATTCGCCGGGACAGGGGAGGTCCGGCATGCGGTTGCCGTCGATCAACGCCCAGTCCGGCGTGCAAGGTAGGGATTCGACGGCCCGTGCCATCGCCCGAAGGCTAGCCTGGAGGATGTTGTCCGCGTCGATCTCGGCAACCTCTGAACGGCCGATCCCGACCAGCGCGTGATCGCGAATGGCGTCGAAAAGCTCTATCCTGCGGGGCGGGGCGAGCGCCTTGGAGTCGTCCACCCCGGCGCGAAGCATTGGCGGCAGCGTGGCAGGGTCGAGAACAACGGCCGCGGCCACCACGGGCCCGGCCCAGGGACCGCGCCCGGCTTCGTCGATTCCGGCCACAAGCTGGTATCCGCGATCCACGGCCGCGAGTTCGAAACTGAGGTCAGGCATCGGGCGAACGCTCCGGCTGCGTTGCGGGTCCATTCTCTCCTTGTGCCTCGGCACCGGGATTCGGGGCAAGGGCCTTGCGGGCAGCGCCGCGACGATTCCGCAGGGCCGACAAGGCACGAGCCAAGCGACGGCCCCGCCAACGCGCTTCCTCGATGGTCTCGGCGACAAGCTCCGTCTCCGGCTCCCAGACGCCGCGCAGCAGTTCCGAGCCGGACGTGATCCCCGACTCCGTCAGGCTTTGCAGACGGCGGGCGAGAACGACCCAGAGCGGACTCAACGAAAGGCTCAGCGCCGCCACGGAGACGACTAGGCGATGCAAGCCCTCGCCGATCACGCCGGCGTCGACGGCGGTCACAGCGATCAGGAAGGAGAATTCGCCGATCTGCGCGAGGACGATCCCGGCAAGAAACGCGTTTTTCCAGGACTGTCTCAGCATTCTGAGGATAGCCACGTTCAAGACCGTCTTGAATCCGGCAACCATCAACAAAAGCAGAAGAACCCGCCCGACATTCTCCCGCACATAGTCCAGATCGATGAGCAATCCGATGGAGAGGAAAAAAACCATCATCAGGATGCTCTGGATCGGACGGGTGTGCTCGAGCATGGCTTGGCGTTGGCGGCTGTTACCGATGACGATGCCGGCAAGGAACGCCCCGTAGGCTGGCGACAGCCCGATCAATCCCGTGATGGCCGCAGCGCCGAAACAGAAGGCGAGGCCGGTGAGAGGCGCCAGGTCGACATGCCCCGAGACCCTGGAGAGAAAGGGGATCTCGGCTCGCTGGCGGCGGCTCAGCAGCCAGATCAGACCCGCGAGAAAGGCGATCGAAGCGGTGATCAGCAGAAGGCTTGCCGGGTCGACGGTCTCCTTGGCCATGGCCGAGATGCCGAGCATGATCGGGACGACGGCAAGATCCTGCGCGATCAAAACGCCCACGGTGATTTGGCCGGCCCGCGTGCGGAGCTCGCCGATATCGTCGAGGATCTTGATGACGACGGCGGTGCTGGAGAGAGCGAGGGCGAAGCCAAGCACGACCGAGGGCGCTCGCGGTAGGCCGAGCCCCAATGAAAGGAGCAACATAAGCCCAACGCTCACGCCGATCTGAATCAGCGTGGCGACGACAGCCATCGCCCACAGCCGCTTGAAGGACCGAAGCGAGAGTTCCATGCCGATGATGAACAGCAGCATGAGGGCTCCCAGCTCCGCCAGCGCGTCGATCACCTCGCGGTCCTGGACAAGACCAAGAAAGGAAGGGCCGAGCAGCAGGCCGGCGAGAATGTACCCAACGATCGCCGGCTGTCGGAGGCGTTCCAGGGCAACCCCGCAGATCAGGGCGATCAGGGCGACAAACGCGATGCCGGTAAGACTGGCTGGGATGTGGGATTCAGGCATCGCAAGCCGCCTATCGATCTGCCTTCACCGCAACATGCGCGTTTCCACTAAAACGCGCTGCTCAGGAAGTGGAAGCATTTCCCGTCTGGCCGGCGGCGTGTTGGACGCCGCATCAAGTTTAGATAAGGTTCGAACCCAACTATGCGGCAGAATGAGGGCGAAGCGCCTCGCGTGCCCAAGCAATCGGCACTCTGGCCTCGCCGCTCTTCGTGAAATAGCTGCCGGAAAAGGCCTTCGGCACGGACAGCGTTACATCCGACTCGGAAATGGCAAGAATTTCACCGCGCACCCAACCCGTCGCGCCATGATTTTCCAGGACTTCGTTTCGGTCAATGAGGCCAGAGACATTCGTCCCCTCGAACCGGATCATCGCCAGGTACTGGTCCGAGAAGGGCGCCCGGATCAGATGGCAGGGTACCCGCACACGCTGACCAACCTCGAACGGCTCCACGACAACGACCTCCATTGCACCGAGATTGACCGACCTTCAGGGAGAAGCCGAAGGCAAGCACCCAACATAGGCGCTCCTCGGCCCAGTTTATAGGATCAACAGCCCGCACTATGAACGAGACAGGCCCTAAGGGGCAATGGAGTCAAAACAGGCTGAGTTGGCGGTGCGAATCAGGGGGGTAAAACTTGGTTTCGTCAAATCGGAAATGATGGGCGCGTGTTTCCTCGAGGTCGAGGCGGCGACACGCGAGACTGAAGCGGTGGGCGATCAGGTCGGCGTAGGGGCCGGTTCCCCTCATCCGGTTTCCAAACTCCGAGACATATAGCTGGCCGTCGCGGCAGTCACGCAACCGATTGAGGACCCGTTCGGCCCGGTCGGGGACATGGCTATGAAGCCATTCCGTGAACAGATCCTTGAGTTCGTGTGGCAGGCGGAGCATGACGTAGCTGGCGCTGCTGGCTCCCGCTCCCGCCGCGGCCTCGAGGATACGCTCGCTCTCGGTATCGGTGAGGGCCGGGATGATGGGTGCGACCAGGACGGCCGTCGGAATGCCCGCGACCGCCAGTTTGCGAAGCGTCTCGATCCGGCGGTGTGGGGCGGCGGCACGCGGCTCCATTCGGCGCGCAAGACCTGGATCGAGGGTGGTGATCGAGACGCCGACGGCGGCGAGCCGGTCCCGCGCCATTGGCCCGAGAATGTCGAGGTCGCGCGTCACCATCTCCGATTTCGTCACGATGACCACGGGGTGCCGGAAAGCAGCCAGGACCTCGAGAACGCCGCGCGTAATTCGCCGCTCGCGCTCGATCGGCTGATAAGCATCGGTGTTCGGTCCCAGCATGACCGGACGGACGCGGTATCCCGGGCGCCGCAGCTCCTTTTCCAGCAGGGCCGGCGCGTCCGATTTGGCGAAAATTCGGGTCTCGAAATCCATGCCCGGCGACAGACCGAGCCAGGCATGTGTGGGACGCGCGAAACAGTAGATGCACCCATGCTCGCAACCCCGATAGGGATTGATCGAGCGATCGAAGGAAATGTCCGGCGAGTTGTTGCGCGCGAGCACGGAGCGGGACCTGTCTTCGCCGACGACCGTGCGCGTATGTGGCGGTTCCGCGCCGGTTAGGTCCCACCCGTCGTAAACGGCATGGCGCGTGTGGCGCTCGAAGCGGCCGGTGGGGTTGCTGACCGCGCCACGTCCCTTGACCGGAAGATCCTGGCGATGCTCATCCATGCTGGAGATATGGGAGCGTATAGGAACAAATCAAGAACACACATGAGTCGCGCAGCCGTTATGCGATATTCGGGCACCTTGTGCTAAGAAGCGGCATCGCATGGGAACCTGAAGAGCCGTGTTTAGCATCGTCGTTCCGACGCTTGACGCCGCGCCCTACCTCAAGCGCGCCCTCGCGGCCGTCGCGGGCGAGAGCCTCGTGGACGAGGTCATTGTTGCCGATGGGGGCTCGGCCGATGGGACACCGGAAATGGCTCGGAGTCTTGGTGCGCGGGTCATCGACGCGCCGCGTGGCCGGGGCACCCAACTCGCCGCCGGTGCCGACGCGGCCAGAGGGGATTGGCTGCTCTTCCTGCACGCGGATACGGTCCTCGCGGCCGGATGGAGCGCCGCCGCCGCGGCCTTCATGTCCGATCCCAAAAACGCGGAGCGGGCAGCCGTGTTTCGTTTCGCCCTCGACGACGTTCGTCAGGCAGCACGCCGGCTGGAAGGGCTGGTGGCTTGGCGTACCCGCTTCTTGGGTCTTCCCTATGGCGATCAGGGTCTGTTGATCGCGCGGGATTTCTATGACCGTCTTGAGGGCTACCGTACGATTCCGCTCATGGAGGATGTCGATCTGGTGCGTCGGATCGGGCGGCGCCGGCTCTCGCAGCTCGACCTGCCTGCCGTGACCTCCGCCGAGCGATACGCGCGCGAAGGCTATCTCCGCCGCAGCGCGCGAAATCTCTTTTGCCTCGGACTCTACCTCCTTGGTGTGCCGGTGGGGACGATTCTCAGGATCTACCGATGAGCGCCGACCGGCATCTGGTGATCTTCGTCAAGGCACCCCGGCTCGGCCGAGTCAAGCGGCGTTTGGCGGCCGATATCGGCGCGGTTGCCGCATTGATGTTCTATCGGCGCACGGCGGGAAAGGTGGTGCGCCGCCTTTCCCGTGATACCCGCTGGCGTACTTGGCTGGCCGTGACGCCGGACTCCGCCATCCAGGGCGGGTCGTGGCCGGCCGGCGGCACGCGCATTCCCCAGGGTGTGGGCGATCTGGGACAACGGATGTTCCGCCCGATGCGCCGGCTGCCCCCAGGTCCCGTTGTCATTGTCGGCACCGACATTCCCGAACTCGACAGCCGGCATATCGCCGCCGCGTTCGCCGCGCTCGGCCGGCACGACGCCGTCTTCGGCCCGGCGCCGGACGGCGGATACTGGCTGGTCGGCCTCGCGCGTCGGGCGCGGCGGCGCGACGTTTTCCGCCAGGTACGCTGGTCGACGAGACACGCCTTGGCCGACACCTTGGCCAATCTTCCGTCGACTTGGTCAGTGAAGTTTTTGACGCCGCTGGAAGATGTTGATGACGGTGTGTCGTTCCTTCGCTGGCGTCAGCGGGCGCGAGAGGCTGCGGCCTTGGCCCGTGGGGCCATGGCCTGACGGGGGGCGAAGACCTCGATGGGGTCGCCCACGCCGCGCAGGCCATGGCGCCCCAGGCTCTCCCAGTCCAGCGTCAGATGGCGGGCGAACTCGCCGCTCACCAGGACCCGGCGTCCCAACGTCTTGGTGAGGTCTTCCAGGCGGGCCACCTCATTGGCGGCCGGACCGATGACCGAGAACTCGAGGCGTTCGGGGACACCGATATTGCCGAACATGACATCACCCAGATGGAGACCGATGCCGAAGTTCAACGGGCCTTTCCCAGCCTCCGCACGAGCCCGATTGAGTTCGGCCAGGCGTCCCTCCGCTTCGCGGGCTGCGGCGAGGGCCTGCGCGCAGGCCCGTCTGGGCGTATTCCCGGACTTGCGAATAGGGAAGATGGCGAGCACCGCATCGCCGATGAAACGCAGAACCTCGCCCTTGTTGGCGAGCACCGCGCCGGCTGTACAGTCGAAATAGTCGTTGACGACCTTCAGGTAGTCTTCCGCCGGGAGTGTATCGGCCATGCCGGTCGAATTGCGCAAATCACTGAACCAGATGACGGCGTAGATGGTTTCGCCATCGCCGAGCCTGATCTGGCCGGCCAGCACGTGACGCCCGGCGTCGGGGCCCAAGTAGGCGGTGAGGATGTTTCCGGTCACCTGGTCGCCGATGGTGACCTTGCAGGCAACGGCGAGTCGGCGTTGTACCCGAAGCAGGGCCTGGATATCGCTCTCGCTGAATCCGCCGGGGCGATCGCAGGTCCAGGACACCACGATCCCGTTACGACGCTCGGCATCGCTGCCGCCGAACTCAACGGCATAGGCCAGATAGTCCGTGCCGCCCTGGTCTCTCAGATCCTGCAAGACGGGGAAGTCGAGGAGAGCCTCGGGACCGGTGAGCTGGCGACGCAGGAAGGGAATGCCGGTGGTCAGCATGTGGAAGAAGGGACTTTGATGCCAAGCCTCCGAGGATTCCGCCGTGCTGTGCTCTTGTCCGGTCTGCTCAAGCTGCTCTTCCCCTCGCCGCCAGACTAACGTGATCGAGGCGAACAGAGGATGGAGCGTGCGGAAACCGAGCGACGTGCGCCAAAGAGGAATACCGGCGGCCCGCAGACGGGCGCAGCATCCCTCCAACAGCGTCTCGACCGTAGACCCTTCCAGGGCCTTAGAGACCAGCCAGTCGGCGACGGCGTCGATCAGCCCTCCGCCGACTCCAATGCTCGTGTCTTGCCGCGTCATCAATACCACCCGGCGTTCGCTTTAAGCGCGACTAAGTAATGCTGTTTTTGCCGCGAAAGAAGAAAGGTCGTCTGTCGCCCGCCGTCAAGGTCTCGATTCGCTGCGAGGGCTAGCTCAGATGCTCCTTGAGCCGCGGCATCAACTCGACGAAGTTGCACGGTTTATGGCGCGCGTCAAGCTGGTGTACGAGAATTTCGTCCCAGGCATCCTTGCAGGCGCCGGGCGAGCCCGGAACGGCGAACAGGTAGGTTCCGCCGGCAACGCCAGCGGTCGCCCGCGACTGCACGGTGGAGGTCTTGATCTTCTGAAAGCTGATCATCCGGAACAGTTCGCCGAAACCGGGAATGTCCTTCTCGACGACCTCCGCGAATGCTTCCGGCGTGATGTCCCGGCCGGTGACGCCGGTTCCGCCCGTCGTGACGACGGCGTCGATGTCGGGATCGGCGATCCACTCGCGAAGCTGGGCGACGATACTGTCCTTGTCGTCGGGAATGATGGCGCGGGCCGCGAGGCGATGGCCGGCCGCCTCCAAGCGGTCGACAAGGGTCTGCCCCGACGTGTCGGTTTCGAGCGTGCGCGAGTCCGAGACCGTCATCACCGCGATGTTGACGGGAAGGAAGTGTCGCTCGCCTTCAATCTTTGCCATGGGTCGCCACCTCAACCGGATGCTCGTCGAGGGATGCATAGGCGGGACGGGCGCCCGAAGCAACGGCGTCGAGAGAGGGCGTCGGCTGTCCCAACCGGTGGCGATAGATCCACAGGTTGGTCAGCACGCGTTCGATGAATATGCGGGTTTCCTGCGACGGAATGCTCTCGATGAAGAGCAGGGGATCGTCGCCATAATTTGTCGTTCGCCGCCATTTGTTCAGATTCCCCGGGCCTCCGTTCCATGCCGCCGCCAAGCGATAGAGATCGTTGCCGATGCGATCGTCCCGCAACAATATTTCAATATAGCGCTGGCCGAGTTCAAGGTTGAGGCCGGGTTCGTAAAGGGTATTGCGTCGGCTCCCATGGAGACGGCGGTCGCGGGCAACAAAGCTTGCGGTTCGCGGCATGAGCTGCATCAGCCCCCGCGCGCCGGCCCAGCTCTTGGCCCGGGGATTGAACCCCGACTCCTGACGCATGAGGGCAAAGATCAGGGCCCGATCCACACGGAAGCCGCTATGCGGCGTCCATTCCGGGGTCGGATAGGCGGCGCCGTCGTATCCCCCGCCTTTCGGGTGCAAATAGTTGTTCAGGCGGATGGCCAGCGCCGGCATATGGGTACGGGCCGCGATGCCGAGCATGCCATGGACCAGATCTCGGTCGGATTTTGCGGCGAGGCCGCGCAGTTCCCGCTCGGCGCCGGATTCCCTGTTCAACTGGACCAGGGCCAGGGCACGCCTTCCGTTCGGCCGGGCCAGCACGGCGGCAACAACCGATGACGTCATGGGCGGCATCGACCAGCGGAAGGTGATAGGTTCGCCCAGGATGCGGCGCGCGATCAAGCCATAGAACGTATAGGGGTGCGACGCGGCGATTCTAAGGGAACCGTTGAACCGCTCCGGCGCCTGATTCGCGAGATGGCATCTTGCTGCCCAGAAGGCTCCGGCGGAGACCATCCAGGGTGAGCTGTTGGGCGACGCGGCTACGCCCTCGAAATGGCGGGCGGCTTGGGCCAGGCGCTGAAGCCGCCAGGCCGCGAGCCCGGCGGCCCAATGGGCCTCGGGCAGGTACTTGCCCGAACGTTCGGCGGCGCGACCGGCCCATTCCAGGGCCCATTCGTCACGTCCGTCGATGAAGTACCGATAACCCAAGGTGGCCTGCAGGCGGTCATAGTCGAAGGGGTCGAGCAGGTTTTTGACCTGCTTTGACTGAAGCTCGCGCTTGGCCGCCAACGTCCAGCCACGGCGGGCGGCTCGCCGGATTCTCCGTTCGTAGCGCGACGCCTTTTTGCGTTGCGCCGAACTCATCCTCTTTTTTGCCGGTGGGCGCAGGTCGCTCCCCCGAAGCGCCGCATGCGCGTCGAGCGTCAGTCTGCCGGCGGTTGGTTTTTTCGGGTAGCGCCAATTCTTGGGGCGCCGTTTCAAGGCGAGCTTGTAGATCCGCGCTGCGTCCGGATGGTCGGCATATTTGTCGAGCCAGGCCTTGAGCTCCTTGTAGCGTGAGCGGTATTTGGTCGGATGCAGATAGCGCTGGGCGAGGACATGCCCCATCAGCAGCCGATCCTCGAGCTCGGCGATCAGTTTGTCGGCTGCTTTCCAGTTGCCGTCCTCTTGCAGATCGAAGATCCGCCGATAGAGATCAGCGTCCGTGCCGCTCAGCAGCTCCGGCAGATTGTCTTCCGCTTCCTCCAGAGAAGCGCTGGGAGAAACGGGCGTCTCCCAGTCGCCGGCGTCGGTTCGTGCCGAAGGTTGGATTTCGGCCCAGACGACTGCAGGCGCAAGCCCGAAACAGAGCGCGGAAAGGGCCAGGATGGAAAGACACCTGGAAAAGGAAAGGGGCATGGATCGCATCGAGTCTTTTGCTTGTCGATTTCCCTGGGAGCGCGCGAACGCGGCAACCACACCCTTAACCACTAAGGCCAAAGCGTTCACATTTTGTGAAAGTGGTCAGCCGCGCGTCAAGGACAGGGCGCGTTTCACGGAAGAGCAACTCGATCGCACGAATCCAGTAAAAAATTAAATATTTATTGTTTTACATTAATAAATTTCTGTGATACGACTATCATTTAGAAAGTGAGATGACTTCGACGAGGTGGCTGAGAGATGGATAATCTTGCTCGTGTAAGGCGCGTGAGCCGCTTTTTGACCGGCCTCAGTGTTTTTTTTCTCGTGGCGATTCCCATCGGTCTCGGCGCGCTCTGGGCGACCTTCGATCTTTGGGTGCCACGTGGCCTTACGGTCCTCGGCATGAAGTTGCCGGAAACCCCGCTGCCGTCGCCGATGCCCGTGGTCTCGCTCGCCCTCGGCTTTGTCATTTCCATGATTCCCGGGGGACTCACGATGTTTGCCCTGTGGAATCTGCGGGCGCTGTTCCGGCTCTACGCGCGAGCCCGGCTGTTTACCGCCGAGAACGCCCGCCGCCTTCGGCGTTTCGCCCTGGCCGTGCTGCTTCTCGGCGCCCTCAACCCGGTCTGCGGCGCGATGATCAGCGTGGCACTGACCTTTACGAATCCGCCCGGCCAACGGGTTCTGTCCGTCACTCTGGATGGCTCGGACATGACGACGGTGTTCGTGGGGTGCGTCTTCCTGGTGATCGCCTGGATCATGGAGGAGGGGCGGCAGCTTGCCGATGAACAGGCCCAGATCGTGTAGTTTGTGGACAGCGTCATGCCCATTGTCGTCACCCTCGATGTGATGCTGGCCAAGCGCAAAATGAAGTCCAAGGATCTTGCGGCGCTTGTCGGCATCAGCGAGCAGAACCTGTCCCTGCTGAAGTCGGGAAAGGTCAAAGGCATCCGGTTTTCGACATTGGAGGCGATCTGCATCCATCTCGACTGCCAGCCCGCCGATATCCTTCACTTCGAGCCTGGCGGGAAACGCGGTTAGCTATCGGGCGGCAGCGATTCGAGCCGTTCCTTGAGTCGCAACAGGTCCTGCCAGGCGGCACGCTTCTGATCCGGCGAGCGTAGCAGGTAAGCGGGATGAAAGGTCACCGCGGTGTCGATCGGCGCGGCGAGTCCGCCGGATTGATAGGTGAACCAGCGCCCGCGCAGGCGGCCGACGCTCTCGTTGCGGGCGAGCAGGGTTTTGGCGGCGGCACCGCCGAGCGCGATCAGAATCGAGGGAGAGACGATTTCGATCAGCCGCTCGACGAATGGAAGGCAAACGGACAACTCCGCCATCGTGGGATTGCGATTGCCGGGCGGTCGCCAGAAGACGGTATTGGAGATCAGGACACGGCTGCGGTCGAGGCCGATGGAGGCCAGCATGCGGTCGAGCAGTTGCCCGCTGGCCCCGACGAAGGGAAGGCCCCGCCTGTCCTCTTCCGCGCCCGGTCCCTCGCCGATGAAGACGATGCGGGCCTGCGGATTGCCGTCCGTGAAGACCAGATTGGTCGCCGTTTTCTTGAGCGGACAGCCCTCGAAAACCTCCAGGCTCCGCCGCAAGTCGTCGATCGTCTGTGCCGCGGCGGCATCCGCGCGGGCGCCCGCGACCGCAGTTTCGGGGGTGGCGGGACGGGCCGTCCGCGATTGCCGGCTCGGGGTCGGCCTTACGGGCGAAGCCTCACGTCCACTGCCCGCGTTCTGGGCCTGGTGCTGGCGCGGTGGTTTCGAGGCGCGGTCCTGCGCGGCGAGGGCATAGCGATCCACGGGAGCATCGCCGATCGTCTCGTCGACCCCGGCGTCGAGATACCATTGCAGGAGGTGGCGTAGGTCCATGCGTGCCGACATGTGGAAAGACTAGCATGTTCGCCGCGCCATGTGGGCGTATTGCGACATTCCCCTGCGGGTCCCACTCGGCTGTGCTATAAGGTCGCTCCGGAAGAGAAAGGCGGTAAAACGTTCCAAGGCGGAGGACAAAAATGGAACGGGAATCGATGGAATTCGATGTCGTCATCGTCGGCGCCGGCCCCGCCGGGCTGGCGGCTGCGATCCGGATTCGGCAATTGAGCGCGGAGAGCGGGCGCAGTTGCACGGTCTGCGTAGTCGAGAAAGGGTCCGAGGTCGGGGCCCATATTCTCTCCGGCGCGGTGCTCGAGCCGACGGCCCTCGACGAACTCATTCCCGACTGGCAGGCCAAGGGCGCGCCACTGAACACGCCGGTCAGCAAGGACAAGTTCCTCTTCCTGACCGAAAAGCGGGCCCTGCGCATGCCGACGCCGCCGCAAATGAACAACCACGGCAACTATGTCATCAGCCTGGGCAACCTCTGTCGCTGGCTGGCGCAGCAGGCCGAGGAGTTGGGTGCCGAGATCTACCCCGGATTTGCCGCCGCCGAAGTCCTCTATGATGGAGACGGCCGGGTCGTGGGCGTGGCCACCGGAGATATGGGGATCGGGGCCGACGGCCAGCCGACCGACCGTCACGAGCCAGGGGTCGAACTGCGCGCCAAGTTCACTTTATTCGCGGAGGGCTGCCGCGGATCGCTGACCAAAATGCTGACGGAGCGTTTCAACCTTCGTGATGGCGCCGATCCACAGATCTACGGGATCGGCATCAAGGAATTATGGGAGGTGCAACCGGATCAGCATGAGGCCGGACGCGTGATCCACACCGTGGGATGGCCGGCCGACAGCAAAACCTATGCCGGCTCCTTCCTCTATCATCTCGAGAACAACCAAGTCGCGGTGGGGTACATCGTCGGGCTCGACTACCAGAACCCGTATCTAAGCCCGTTCGACGAGATGCAGCGATTCAAGATCCACCCCGCTATCCGGCCCACCTTCGAAGGGGGGCGCCGCGTCGCCTACGGTGCCCGAGCCCTCAATGAAGGAGGGTTCCAGTCCATTCCCAAGCTGATCTTCCCGGGCGGCGCGTTGATCGGCTGCGGCGCCGGGTTCATGAATGTGGCCAAGATCAAGGGCACACATACCGCCATGAAGTCGGCCATGTTGGCGGCGGAGAGCGTATTCCAGGCCCTGGAGCAGGGCGACGCCAAGCCGACGAGCTACCCCAAGGCGCTCCGCGAGAGCTGGATTTGGAGCGAGCTTCGTCGTGTCCGGAATATCCGTCCCTCCTTCCGTTGGGGGCTGTGGGGCGGCCTCACCTACTCGGCCCTGGATACGTTTCTCTTCTTCGGGCGCGCGCCATGGACGCTCCACCACCACGAGGACCATACGCAACTCAAGAAGGCGGGCGAGTGTAAGGAGATCGAGTATCCGAAGCCGGATGGCGTCATCACCTTCGACCGTCTGTCCTCGGTGTTTCTCGCGAACGTGAATCACGAGGAAAACCAGCCCTGCCACTTGACGCTTGGCGATCAATCTATCGCGGTTGATGTCAATCTCGCGGACTATGCCGGTCCCGAGCAGCGCTATTGCCCGGCCCAGGTCTATGAGTTCGTCGAACAGGATGGCAAGGCGCGGTTGCAGATCAACTTCTCCAACTGCGTCCATTGCAAGACCTGCGATATCAAGGACCCCCGCCAGAACATCAATTGGGTGGTTCCTGAGGGCGGCGGCGGACCCAACTATCCAAACATGTGATCAGAACGCCTATCTTAAGAACTCCTGTGTTAAGATGGCGATCTGCGACTGAATCGCGATTCCAGGTGACGCATGATCAATTTTTGCACGACTCTTAGAGTGACTGGCCTCTTGAGGGGTGGATGCCGCCTGGCATGCGCCGTCGCTCTGCTGTCGGTCTTGGCATGGGACGCGTCAGCCGATGTGACCGAACCGTTGACTCTCATGCCTATGGCTTCGGAAGTGGAGTCGTCCCTCGCAGGAAGCTATCTCGCGGCGCGCCACGCCCAGGCCCTGCGGGACGGCTCTCGGGCCGTCGAGTTTTACCAGGCGGCCCTGGAAAAGGATCCGGACAATGTAAGCCTCCTGAGGCGAACCCTGGTCGTGATGATCGCCGAGGAACAGCTGGACGAAGCCGTGGGGTTGGCGCGGAGGCTCATTGCGCTAAGCGAAAATGAGTCCGTCGCAAGCATTGCCCTGGCGATCGACGATGTGCGGAATGGAAGATACGCGGAAGCGGATCGGCGCATGGCGGAAGTGGCGGGCGAGCGCATCCATCGTTTCGTGTCCCCGCTCGTGAGAGCTTGGGCCCAACTCGGTGACGGACGCGCCGACGACGCGATGGAAACGCTCAAGTCGATCGGGGAGCAACAAGGCCTGAAGAGCTTGCATGACCTGCATGCCGGTCTGATCCTGCAGTTGGCCGGCCGCGTGGACGCCGCTGATGAAGCTTTCGCGGCGGCAACTGCCGGCGAGGGCGCGAGGTCGTTGCGCGTTGTCGAACTGGCGGGCGTGTTTTTCGAGATCGCCGGTGAGAGGGAAAAGGCGCGCAGTCTTTATGAATCCTATCTCGCCGATCATCCTGGCTCGCGATTGATGGAACCGGCCCTCGCCAGGCTGGAGGCAGGGACGCCGCCCAAGCCCGATATCGCCTCGGCCGCCGAAGGTGTCGCCCAGGTCATGTTCGATCTCGGCGGCGTGCTTCGTCAGCAGAATGCCCGCGAGACCGCTCTCGTCTTTGGGCGCTTGGCCCTCGCACTCAAGCCCGATTTCCCCACGGCCCAGCTTCTGGTCGCCGATATCCTCGAAGGCAATGGGCGGCTGGAGGGTGCCATCGAGGTCTACCGGTCGATCCGAACGGATTCACCGCTGGCCTACACCGGCCTCTTGCGTGTGGCCATCAGCCTCGATGATCTCGACAGGGTGGATGAAGCTGTATCCCTGCTGCAACAGATGGGCGAGGACCATCCCGATCAGGCGGATCCTCTGATCACCTTGGGCAATATCCTGCGCGGCCGGGAACGCTATCTGGAGGCTGTGGATGCGTACGACCAAGCCATCGCAAGGGTGGGAACGCTTGAGCAACGGCACTGGTCGCTCCTCTACGCGCGGGGGATGGCGCTCGAGCGTTCGAAGCAGTGGGGTCGGGCCGAGGTGGATTTTCTCGGCGCCTTGGACTTCGAGCCCGAACAGCCCTATGTCCTGAACTATCTCGGCTATTCCTGGGTGGATCAGGGCCTCCATCTGGAGCGCGCGACGAAGATGATCGAGCGGGCCGTCGAGCTGCGGCCCAATGACGGCTATATCGTCGACAGCCTGGGCTGGGCCTTCTATCGTCTGGGCGACTACGAGAAAGCCGTGCGGCACCTGGAGCGTGCCATCGAGCTGAGGCCCGAAGATCCGGTGATCAACGATCATCTCGGCGATGCCTATTGGAAAGTGGGGCGGCGTCAGGAGGCGCGGTTCCAATGGGAGCGGGCACTCGGCCTCGATCCCGAGCCGGAGACCGTCGACGAGATCGAGGCCAAACTGGACCGGGGGCTCGTCGAGGGCGAGAACGCGGACGCCAATGGCTGATACGATCACGGCCGGGGCGTCGATGTCTCGTCCAGCGGGCCCCCCCGGCGTGACCTGGATGGCCCCGGCCAAGGTCAATCTGTACCTTCATGTCGTGGGGCGAAGGGACGACGGCTATCACCTCCTCGACAGTCTGATTGCTTTCGCCGCGCTCGGCGATCTCGTCACCGTCCTCCCAGCCCGCGAGATCCGCCTCGGGGTCGAAGGGCAGTTTGCTGAGGCGGTACCGACCGGAT
This sequence comes from Rhodospirillales bacterium, assembly GCA_028281785.1. GTDB lineage: Bacteria > Pseudomonadota > Alphaproteobacteria > Rhodospirillales > Shumkoniaceae > JANQJG01. The sequence goes on along the minus strand of JANQJG010000191.1, from coordinate 2,013 downwards.
CGGACAATCTTGTGCTGCGGGCGGCGCGCGCTTTGGCCCAGCATGCCGGCATCACCGACGGCGCTGCAATTATCTTGGAGAAACAGATGCCGACGGCGGCAGGGCTCGGGGGCGGCTCGGCCGATGCGGCGGCGGCGCTGAGAGCTCTGGTCAGGCTGTGGGATGTCGAGATCGGCGAGGACGCTTTGGCCGAGCTCGGCCTTTCCCTCGGCGCGGATGTGCCGATCTGTCTCGCCGGCCACCCGGCCTTCGTCGGTGGCATCGGTGAAGCGATCACGCCGGTGCCGAACCTCCCGCCGACTTGGCTGGTTCTCGTCAACCCCGGCGTGGCCGTGTCGACGCCGGCGGTGTTTCGGGCGCGAGAGGGGGACTTCTCGGCACCGGCACGGTTTGACGGCACGGCCGCCGATGCACCCGCCCTCGCTGCTCTGCTGGCCCAACGGCACAACGATCTGACGGAGCCCGCAATGAGTCAGGCGCCGGTGATCGGCGACGTGCTGGCGGCCTTGACCGGGACACCGGATTGCCTGCTTGCCCGGATGTCGGGGAGCGGCGCGACCTGTTTCGGCCTGTTCGCCAACGAAGCCGCGGCCCGGACCGCGGCGCGCCGCGTGGCCCTCGACAATCCAAGCTGGTGGGTGGTTTCGGCGGCGCTCGCGACCCCCGCTTAGGTCGGTTGCGGGACGGCGCGGTTGTGCGTAAAGTGCGCGGCCACGAACCCGGTTGGGGCGTAGCCAAGTGGTAAGGCAGCGGGTTTTGGTCCCGCGATCCCAGGTTCGAATCCTGGCGCCCCAGCCAGACTCAAAGGGCTCCCCCTATGGGAGCCCTTTGAGTCTGGCGAACGGGCTCGCGACTGAACTATTCCCACAAACCTCGTCTTGTTCGTCAGCTCGTAAAGGCTTCGCGTCAGCTTCGCTCGACAGTGCGCTCGAGTTTCTTGCTCAAAAACCAAGAAAGGCCGAGAAACGCAATCAACATCCCGAACCCCAGGCCCGAAGAGACATCGCTTATGAGTTTTTCCGAAACTTGGCCGAAGGCATAGCCGACCGAAACAATAACGCTGGACCACAGGCCCGCCGCGATAAAATTGAGCGCCAGAAAGGTGGACCAGGGGAGTTCCGACATCCCATAGGCAAAGCCCGCAACGCCTCGAATACCGTGCGGGTAGCGATGGAGCAGGATCATCCAGAGACAGTGGCGCTCCGCCAGCCGCGCGGTAACCTGGATGGCGCGTTGGAGCCTGGGAAAGGATCCGAGCCAGCCGGTACCAAAACGTCGACCGATCCAGAAGCGGACCACGTCGCCCGTGAAGCTGCCCAACCAGCAAACGATGAGAAGAGTTCCGAAACTCAGCGCGCCAGAATGCGCGGCATAGCCCCCGAACAACGTGAACAGAAGGCTGTGCGAAGTCGCATAGGCAAACATGAAGCTATAGGCAGCTTCGCCGTGTTGGCCTATGAGATCCAGGAATGAGGCGAGGTCCGTTGGAAACAGCATCAGGTACCTGTTCTAGTTTTATCCCGAAGTTTGCGGATGTCCCGGAAGAAGTGCGTAGGTTACCACGTCACCTGGAGAAATCGGCAACTAAAGGCGAAATCAGAAGAAGGCTCCCTCAGCAAGCCCTTTGAGTATGGCCTACCGTGTCTGTGGACATCGAACCTTTCGTGCGCGAGCCTGCACGGCGGGCGGCATCGCCGCCAATCCTGGCACCCCAACCAAATGTGAATGTTCGTGAAATCCTCGAATGCTGGGGTCTTCGCACAGAATTCCAGGCGGGTTTGCGCAGGACTCCAGCGCCATATGCACAACATCATCGCGGCCATGATGAAGATTCGGGACTTCGGCAGGCTGCCGTCGTTCTCCGTGAAAAAAGTCGTTCGCTTTGCTCACTGTACTTTTTTTCAATTGTTACAAGGCGAAATGGGGGTTTGGGGCGGCCCGGCGCCCCCCCCATTTCATGTGTTGCCAAATCGCAAGCTTTCGGACCGATCAGGCCGCAAGCTTGCGATTTGA
>JANQJG010000075.1 GCA_028281785.1 Rhodospirillales bacterium | reverse complement strand
TCGTACAGAACCACCGCAGCGCATCTCGCTGCCATTCTAGGCAGTCCTTGGACCATGCGACGATATCGGCAAGGGCCTGTGCCTCACTGCCGGTCTCCTAAAGACCAGCCACTGTTTGCCTGTGGCGCAGCACTGCGCGTGCGCGGGCAATTCGGGCCTTTGTTCGTCCTATCCGCCAAACCGTCACGCCACCCCGAGCGCCGAGCGCAGAAGGGCGCCGGCATGGTGAAAGGCCGCGCAGCGCGTTGCGCGCGCTTCGCCACATCGGCCTCGCTCACCCCCTTCTTCCGAGAAACGTACCGGATGTATCCCTCGATATCACGGTACTGTCCCTGGCCGGACGTGTGATCCGTGAGCGAAACGAGGTCCACTCCTTGCCGCGAAGGCGACGCTATATCGATTTGGTCGAGTCGCGCACGACAAGCTCGACATCGAATTCCACGTGTTTGACGGTCTCTCGATCGCACAACAGATCGATCAGAATCTCGCCGGCACGGGCCCAAAGGCGCCGGGTCGGAATCATCACCGTCGTAAGGCCCGGAACGACATGGCGGCTCAAATCAAGATTGCCGATGCCGATGATCGACAGGTCGCGGGGAACGGAAAGTCCCATTCGAACGGCTTCAAACAGCACGCCATACGCGATGATGTCATTGGAACAGCACACCGCTGTCGGCGGACCGTCGCTTCCGTCGATCAGTTCGCGCGCCGTTTGGCGGATGTTTTCAAGCGCGTAATCGACCTGCCTGGCCGCCATGATCGAGCGGCCGGCGGCCGAGCAGGCTTCAGCCATGCCCTGAACCCTGTCGACGGCCCGGTCGTTCTGGTCGGTGACCGCCGATATCTGGGCGATACGATGGTGGCCAAGCTCGATAAGATGGCTCATCGCAATCCGGCCAAGCTTTCGGTTGTCAACGCCGATTGTCGGAAAGCCGCCGGCCGGATCGTAACGGCCCACCGTCACGCATGGGATGCGATGCTTTCCGAGCAGATCCTCGATTTCCCGATCATGCTTTTCGCCGCGCAGGACCAGCCCGTCCACCCCTCTCGAGACCAGCGCGCGCACCATCTCCTTTTCAGTTTCCAAATTGTAGCCGCTGTTCGCCAGAAGCAACATGTAGCCGCGCGACACAAGGGTGTCCTGCAGCGCATTGATACCTTCCGAGAACATGGAGTTGTCAATTGTCGGAACAATCGAGCCGACCGTCTTGCTGGAGCCGGTTACGAATGCGCGCGCCATTGCGTCGGGATAGAAATTCAAGTCGCTCATCGCGTCCCGGATTCTCCTCAGCGTCTCCGGACGGACCAGCTCCGGCCTATTCAAAGCCCGTGATACCGATGCGCTCGACACACCTGCATGCTTGGCAACTTCTCTGATCCCGTTCGACCTTCTCATTCCTCTTCCTGATTGTTGTTCGGCGAGACCTTCGACTGGCTGCCATTGCGCCCTTTCCAGGCGCTCGGGCTTTGCCTCGAGCCACACTTTCTTAGTGAAATCTCTGCCGTGACCGCAAGTCCACATAGGTTGCGCGTGTTGTATACGTTTTCATAATCTTGAACGCAACAGCCTATTGCTCAAACACTAAGCCATAAAATATATATAAAACAATATATTAAAAACAGTTTGACATAATTTAACGCGGGATCATGATGAAAACGGATACATTTTGAAGGAGGGAGGATTGAATATGCTTCGCTTCGCAACCGTGGCCATCGTGATAGCGCTGTCGGCCCAGGCCCACGCTGCAGAGTTCGACTGGCGCAAGCACGAGGGTGAAACCATCACATTGCTCAAGAGCAATCACCCTTGGCCCAAGGCAGTGCTCGCGTATCAAGATGAGTTCGAGAAACTGACCGGCATCAAGCTGAAGCTGGACACCTATCAAGAACAGCAGATGCGGCAGCGTCTCGTGACCGTGTTGAATTCACGCAGTAATGAGATCGACATCTACATGTCCCTGCCTTCGCGCGAAGGGCCGCAATTTGCCAAGGCCGGGTGGTATGCCGACCTGGCGCCGTATCTCAAGTCGGCCCCCGCGGAATATGAAGCGGGCGATCTCAGCAAGGCCTTGATGGGGGCTGCAACTTTCGACGGGCTGGTCTCGACCATTCCGCTCAATATTGAAGGCCCTGTCATGTACTACCGCACCGACGTGATGAAAGAGTGCGGCGTGGACGTCCCGGACAGCCTTGAAGCGATGGTCGACGCGGCCAAGGCCCTCAAAGAGTGCAAGCCGGATATGGTTCCGTTCTCGTCGCGCGGTCTGAAGCCCGCCATGCCGTACACTTACAGCGTGTTCTTTCACAATATGGGCGGACAATATGTGACCAGCGGAAAGTCGACCTTCTGCAGCGATGCGGGCGTGAAGGCGCTCTCGCTCTATGGCGACCTGTTGCGAGACTACGGCCCTCCCGGCGTTGTCAACAATTCCTATACGCAGATCACGGCGCTCTACCGCGCCGGCCGCTCAATCATGTCGTTCGGCTCGTCGAACGAGTTTGGCCCGGTCATGGAAGGAGGCGCGCGCCTGAATGATACCAAGATCGATCTGCTGCCGCCCGGTGCCGGCGGATCCCGTCCGACCGTGATCGGCTGGGGAATTGCGATCTCGGCCTTCAGCGACAAGAAAGACGCTGCTTGGTACTTCGTGCAATGGGCGACAAGCCCCGAGATGCAGGCGCGTCTCGCGCTGAAGGGCCTCGCACCGCCGCGTTCAAACGTCGCCAGCACGCCCGAATACAAGGCTTGGCTCGAGGAAGTTCCGCTGCGCAAGGAGTGGTTCGACACGATCAAGCGCGCCGCCGCGACCGGAAACTCGAACATCGGTTTCCCGATCGTCGCCAACCCCCAATCGCGCGAGTACATCGGACAGGCTGCGAACGAAACCATGCTGGGTGAAAAGAGCGCAGCGGATGCATGCAAAGCCGCGGACGTCGAATTGCAACGTCTGGTCGATGCGGACGGTTGATCAGGACCGGCCTTCTGGCCGCGGCGGTCACCGTGAAGCCTCTTCAGGTGACCGCCGCAATCCGAAAACTTGCGAGGATCGAGCTCCGTACACCGGCTCGAAAAACAAACTACACCGGACACCGATAGCAGCATGAGTACTTCCAAAGATATGCGCCGGGGTTTTCTCCTGCTGTGTGCGCCGGCCGTGCTTTTCACGCTTGTGATGATTGCCTTTCCTTTTGGATACGGCTTTTGGATGAGCCTTCAGAAGTTCGACTTCACCGGTGCGCCGCAATTCATCGGCTCCGCCAACTATCTGCGCCTTATGGACGACCCCAGATTTTGGACCGGCATGCGGGTGACCATCCTGCTCTATGTCATTTCACTGGTCTCGCAACTAATCATCGGGACTTACCTCGCCGTCCTGCTGCACAGCTCGAAAGGGCTTCGCAACCTAGTACGCACGGTGATCATATCGCCCTTCATCATGCCGCCCGTCGTTGTCGGAATGACCTGGCTGGTGCTGCTAGATCCATCGATCGGCGCGGCCAACTATGTCCTGACCAAGGTCGGTCTGCCGCCATCGGAATGGCTGGCGTCACCGCAATGGGTGGTGCCGACCATCGCCATGATCGACACCTGGCAATGGTCCCCCTATATCGCGCTGATTGTACTTGGCGGCTTGCAGTCCCTGCCCGTCAGCGTCTACGAGGCCGCGCAGATAGACGGCGCTCCGCGGCGCGCCGTTTTCTGGCGCATTACGCTGCCCTTGCTGATGCCGACCATCGCGACGGCGGCAATCCTGCGGAGCGTTGACCTGCTGCGGTTCTTCGACATCATCTACATCACAACGCAAGGCGGCCCCGGAAATGCGTCCGCCACCCTCAACATCTACGGGTTCAGGATGGGTTTCGAGTTCTTCGAATTCGGCTATGCGAGCGCGCTCGTCATCACTTTGTCGACGGTGGTGCTGGGTTCGGTACTGGCGCTGACCCGTCTGCGCAACGCTGTCACCTGGTAAGGGAATCCGGCTATGAACGAAGTCTGGATCCGCCGCATCAATGGCCTGCAACTGTTCATCGTGGGTATCATCATTCTGATCCCCATCTATTGGATGGTGGGTTCATCGTTCAAACCGCCAGCCGATGTCACGGCCTATCCGCCCAAGTTCATTTTCGAGCCGACGCTGGCGAACTACCACGATCTGTTCTCCACCACGCCTTTCTTCCGTTACCTCTTGAACAGCATAATCGTCGCCGGCGGCTCGACGCTTCTCGGCCTCGCTCTCGGCATGCCGGCGGCCTTCGTGGTTTCGTGGAGCCGGGTCAATTGGCCAGCCGTGCTTGTATTGGCGGCGCGTATGGCGCCGGGCATGATCTTTCTCCTGCCCTGGTACATGATGTTCCGCGAAGTCGGCCTGATCGGCTCCCACATTTCCATGGTTCTCGCATATTCGGTGATAACGCTGCCGATCGCGATCTGGGTGCTGCTGCCGTTCTTCGACCAGGTGCCACGTTCCATTCTCGAGGCGGCGCAGGTGGACGGCTGCAATACCCTGCGTGTGTTGTGGCGGGTCGCCATACCGATGGTGATGCCCGGCATCGTGGTCACGACGATCTTATGCTTCGTGTTTTCCTGGAACTATTTTCTGTTCGCGCTGATCCTGAGCAACGGCGAGACCAAGACCCTGATCGCCGCCTCGTTCAATTTCATCGGTGAGGGAGCGACGAACTGGGGGACGCTCATGGCGGCGGCGACAATGATCGCTTTGCCGCCGCTTGTTTTGGCCGGTTTGATGCAGCGCTGGCTGGTTTCCGGGCTCGTGGTGGGGGCGGTAAAAGGATGAGTGCGATCATGCAACACGCAGTGTTTCCGGGCGGCGAAAGAATCGAATTCCGTCAAGGCCCGATCCCGCGCGCAGCTGACGGCGAGGTGCTTGTCCGCGTCTCCTATACCGCTCTATGCGGTTCGGACAATCGCCTTTGGCGCGGCGGCGCGACATATACGCCCGGACACGAGATATTCGGCACGGTGGACCAGCCCGGGCATGCCCGCCACGGCGAACGCGTTTGCATCTATATCGTGGTTCACTGCGGCCGCTGCTCGACCTGCCGAAGCGGCCTGACGCAAAGCTGCAGCGAGATATCGGAACTGATCGGCTGGAATCGCGATGGCGGCTTTGCCGATTTCGTCGCGGTTCCCGAATGCTGCCTGCTTGCCGTGCCCGACGAGATAGACGACCGGCTGGCGCCGCTGTTGCTCGATACGATCGGAACGTCCGCTCATGCGGTGCGCCGGGTGGCGGCCCTGTTGCCACCATCCGCCGCCGGACGGGTGCTTGTCACCGGTGCCGGGCCGGTCGGTCTCGGCACCCTCATAGCGCTGAAAGACGCGGGCTATGGGCGCATCGAAGTAAATGATCCAAGTTCCGAGAGAATGGCGGTTGTTCCATCATTCGGCGGCGTAACGCTGGACCGGAATGACGCAGAGCGATTCAGCCTGATTTTCGAATGCAGCGGCGCGCACGCGGCGCGAAATGCCGCGATCCGAACCGTGTCGCCCGGCGGCGCGATCGTCCTTGTCGGCGAAAACAGTTCTCCATGGACGATCGAAGAAGATCCGACGTTTCGCCGCAAGGACTTTTATCTCATTCGCAGCTTCTATTTTCCGACCGCCGAGCACGGCGAAAACATCCGCCTTCTCCAGCGCCAGAAGGGCTGTCTTGAGACGTTGATCGACTTGGAAACCGGCCCGGCGAATCTGGCGTCTCACTACTCGGAATTCGCGGCGGCGCGCTATCTGAAACCACTGTTCAATCCGAGAGGAAGGCCGGATGTCGTCGATAACCTTTGAAAAAGTCGAGAAGAACTTCGGCGAAATTAACGTCATCCCACCGTTCGACCTGGAAATCTTCGACGAGGAGTTGGTTGTGTTCGTCGGGCCGTCCGGCTGCGGGAAATCGACACTCCTGCGGATCATTTGCGGCCTGGAAACGATCAGCGCCGGGGATCTCTATATCGGTGATCGGCGGGTCAACGATCTGTCACCGTCGCAGCGCGACATCGCCATGGTGTTTCAGGATTACGCGCTTTATCCGCATATGACCGTGCGCCAGAACATGACATTCGCGCTCGAAATACAGGGGCTAGGCCAAAAGGAAATCAACGCCCGGGTCGACCGGGTCGCCAACCAGCTCCAGATCGTGCCTTATCTCGGTCGGCGTCCGCGCGCGTTGTCGGGAGGACAACGGCAGCGCGTTGCCATGGGCCGCGCCATGGTGCGCGAACCGCGTGCGTTTCTGTTCGACGAACCCTTGTCGAACCTCGACGCCAAGCTGCGCGTCGACGTCCGCACCGAGATCAAGGCGCTTTCCCAGAGCTTGCGCACGACCATGGTCTTCGTGACCCACGACCAAGTCGAGGCCATGACGCTGTCGGACCGAATCGTGGTGCTGAACGAGGGGATCATTCAACAGGTTGGCACGCCCGAAGAGGTCTATGACACTCCGGCCAACGCCTTCGTTGCCGGTTTCATGGGGTCGCCATCGATGAATATGTTCGGCGTGCGCCGGGAAGGCGACGATCTGCGGCTGCAGGACGGAACAACGATTGCCTCGGACGGCCGTATTGCCCGCGCCGTGGCGACCACCGGTGCCACGGATCTGATCCTTGGCGTCAGACCGGAGCATTTGTCCGTTTGCTCGTCGGAAGACGCCGATGTCGCGGTCGACATACTTGTGGTCGAACCTCTCGGATCGGATACCTTGTGCTCGTTCGAGCTGGGGAACAAGCGTTGCATTGCGCGCATGGATCCGGAACTTCGTCCCAAAACCGGGGACAGGCTGCCGCTCAGGATCAACCGCAAGCGGGCTCACCTCTTCGAAGCAAACGATGCCGGCCGTTGTCTCACGTCGTCGACCGGGGGGTGATATGCCGAAACGTGCTGCGAGACCGGACCAGATCTGCCTCGGATTATCGGCAATCGATCAGACTTGGTTTGTCGATTCCGTTCCCGGTGAACCGACAAAGACGCTTGCCAACGATTTTGCCACCGACGGCGGCATGGCAACGACGGCTGCGGCGACCATCGCGCGCCTCGGCTCCTCCGACGCATTTTCGGGACGGGGCGGCGATGATGCCGCGGGCCGAGATTCCGACCGTTGAAGAGATCAACCAAACGCTAGAGGGTTAGCAATGCGGACCATCGGCAAAGCACGACGTTTGTCGCGCCTGATGAACAAGAATTCGCAGTTCTCAATCGTCGCTATGGATCAAAGAGCGATCCTTACCAACGTCCTCGCCGAGCTGAAGAATGTCGCGCCCGATGCCTTGCCGTTCTCCGACGTCTTGGCCGTGAAGCGGCTGCTGGTGGAGACCTTGGCGGAAAAGGCCAGCGCCATGTTGTTCGATCCCAACATCGCTGTTCCGGCCGCAATCGCGCATTTGCCACGGGATACCGGACTGGTGGTGGCTCTTGAGGATCATCGCGTCGAGGATACCGGACGCGGACGTAAAACCAACTCGATCGTCGGTTGGAGTGTCGAGAAGATACAGCGCCTTGGCGCCGACGCGGTCAAGCTGCTCGTTTGGTACAATCCTGACGCGGCGCCCGACGTGCGGCTGCATCAACAAAACTATGTCCGGGCCGTGGCGCAAGAGTGCGCACGCCACGAGATGCCGTTCATCCTGGAGTTGCTGACATTTTCGCTTGAACCCGATGGCGCGAGCGCTGACAGATACACGGAGTTTCAAGGCAAGCGGTCGGAGCTCGTTTTAAGGAGCGTGGAGGAGTTTTCGAAACCGCGCTATCTAGTCGACCTGTTCAAGCTGGAAAGTCCGATACCCGCGAAAGAGCTTGGTCCCTTCACCGGCAACGAGGCCGATCCGGCATTCGCGGATGTGGGGGCTATCTGCGCGGAGGCTGGAATACCTTGGGTGTTATTGTCCGGCGGCGGCGCGCCTAGTCAATTCATGAATGTCCTCGATCATGCCTATGCGGCTGGCGCCAGCGGATTTCTCGCCGGGCGAGCGATCTGGCTGGAGCCGATACGGTTCTTTCCGGATTTGGAAAGATGCCGGCAGGAGCTGAAAACATCCGGCCGCAAGATCCTGGAGCGGCTTATTGACCGGACTCTTTCAAATGCGCGTGGGGTCGAAGCATGGAGCAAGGACTCTTTCGATGTCGGTTATGAAGGTGAGTTCGCCTTGAGTTATTGAAAAGGACAGCTTTGCTTCGGATTTTCCTATTTTTGTGCACAGATAAGGAATTGCGATCCCAGCGCCCATGTCGTTAGCGTGTTGGCGACGAACCTGGAGACTGCCGCCTCCTCGACGCTCAGCAGGCTGGATCGGACCTCCTTCGGCCCCATCGGGGCATCCGTGACGAGATTCCGCGCCCGCCACTTGGCAACGGTCTTCGGGTTGATCCCTTAGCGCTGGCCCAACTCCCCGAGATCGACCCACTTCTCAATACCAATGTCTAGCATGGGGACTACCTGGTCCTGAACCAGCCGACGAGAATTCGAGCGTCGCAGGATGTCGACCCGGCCGCCATCGCTTAGCCCAACAAATAGGCAGCGACGGATCCGGCGATTAAACGCATCCGTACCTTTTGGGTTGCCCCACACCTCGTAGGGCTTGATGCCTGTCTCGGCTGCAGCAGCTTTGCGCAGATAGGGCGTCACCGTCTCGGGGACGAACATCTCGACTACCCGCTGCATCTCGGCGTCAGAGATGTAGACGAGCCGGTTCTTCACGAAAGAGTAAACAGTCGGCCTATCGTCCTCTGAGAACTGCCGAAGCCAAGTGACCAAGCTCTCAAGAAACCGCTTACCTTGAAGCCTGTTGTACCGAGCTAAACATCTCGATAACTCATTTCCCCCGATGAGGTGCGAGCCTCACTCTTCTTTCTTGGGATTCGAGGTGATCTCGCGCAACAGGCACTCCAGTTTGGCGGGGTCGCCGCCGTCAATGCCAATTTCCGACAACAGTTGATCGACAATCGGTGCCTGGGCGCGATAACGCAGCGCCGAGGACACCAGACGATCCGTCAGGCTGCTGTCTCCCGAATCACCCCCTCCGCCGCCGGGTGGGGTTCCAAGGCCGTCGACGTGCAGAACCTTGATGCCCTCGATCTTCTCCATCGGCCTGACGCTTTCGCGGATGATACCGTCGAGCTTTTCGACGAGCTTGAGCCGCAACGCCGAGGTGCGAGCCTCCGGCGTCAGGATGTTGTCGGCCTCCGCTTTGAGGCGCATGCCCTCCGCTTCCACCTCATGCCGAACTCGGAAGGCGTCTGAGCGGATCTTCTCGGAGGCATTGAAACCCTCAGCCTCAATACGGCGCGTTTCAGCCTGATCGGCGGCAGCCTCTCTTTCCGTTTGCGCGGCAACCTTCTTGCGCAGCGCGTCGCGTTCCACATCGAGGGCGGCGAGAATGAGTTCGACCTGTTTCCTGCGCTCGGTGATACGGATTTCGCGAGCCGTATGAACAGCCTCCTCGGCTTCCACTGCTTTTGCGCGGGCTGCGTCTGCTTTAAGTTTTGCGGCCGACTCGGCTTGGCTTTGCTCGGCGACTTCGATGATACGTGTTTGCTCGGCGATCTCCAAAGTCTTGCGACGTTCGATCTCTTTTGCTTCAACTTCGAGCTCGCGGGCAATGCGGTCCTCTTCAATCGCCTTGTCAGATGAAATGCGGGCCTTTTCGATCTCCTGGTGGGAGAGGATGCCCGCCACTTCGGCTTCGCGTTCCCGGTCCGCTCGTTCCCGCGCCAGTTCGGCCCGCTGCTGAGCGCGGCGGAATTCCAGCTCCTTTTCCTGGGTCAACCTGGCGTATTCGGTTTCGCGTTCGATATCCAGATTGATCTGTTCCGCTTCCAGGTTTTTGTTGCGGATTTGGATCAGCGTATCCTGTTCGATGTCGTTGCGGATCTTCTTTCGCCGCTCGATCTCTTCGGTGAGACGCGTCAGGCCTTCCGCGTCGAACGCATTCGATGGATTGAAATACTCCATGTTGGTCTGATCGAGGTCGGAAAGACTGACCGTTTCAAGTTCCAGGCCATTCTTGTCCAGATCCTCGGCGACCGCCTCGCGAACTGCCTTGATATATTGACCCCGTTTTTCGTGCATATCCTCCAGGGTCATCTCGGCGGCGACCAAGCGCAGGGCATCGACGAACTTTCCCTCGATCAATTCGGTAAGTTTTTCCGGTTCCAAGGTGCGTTTACCGAGCGTCTGCGCGGCGTCGGCCACCGATTCCATGGATTGGCGCACCCGGACGTAAAAATCCACGGCAACGTCAACGCGCATGCGGTTGCGCGTGATCAGCGCGCCTTCCCTGCCGCGTTTCACCGACAAGCGAAGCGTATTCATGTTGACCGGGATGACCTCGTGCAACACCGGGAACACGAAGGCGCCGCCATTCATCACGACCTTTTGGCCGCCGAATCCGGTGCGCACGAAGGCGATTTCCTTAGACGAGCGCTTGAAGAACATCCGCAGGAACCAGATTCCGATCCCGACCGCGACGATCGTGACGAAAAGCAATCCGATCAACCATCCTATGACTTGGCCTGACATCGCCTTTTCCTCCAGTAGCCGTCGAGGCTTTCCTGGGCAACCTCCCGAAAACCCCTAATTCCAGCTGATGGCCTTGAACTTCCGAGTCTGCTCCGTCAACGCCACTTCGGTTGGCAGGCGCTCCATGGAGGATGCACCATAGAATCCATGGATTTCAGGACAGTTCTTCAGAATGTAAGTGGCGTCGTCCGGCATCGATATGGGCCCGCCGTGACACAGCACGATGACATCACGACGCACCCGCTTTGCCGCCTTCGTCCACTCGTTGATGTCGGGGACACAATCTTCAAGGGTACGCGCGGTATCGGCGCCGATGGAGCCACCAGTTGTCAAGCCCATATGGCAGACGATGATGTCGGCGCCGGCTTCGGTCATGGCGATGGCATCTTGGGACGAGAAGACATACGGAGTCGTCAGCATATCCTTGGAGTGGGCAAGCCGGATCATGTCCACTTCCTTATCGTAACCCATTCCCGTTTCTTCCAAGTTGGCCCGGAACGAGCCGTCAATAAGACCGACGGTCGGGAAGTTCTGAACACCGGAGAAGCCCAGGTCCCCCAGTTGATCCAGGAACGGATCGAACAGGCACATGGGATCCGTACCGCAAACACCCGCCAAAACCGGGGTGCTTCTGGCGACGGGCAAGACCTCATGCGCCATTTCAACGACAATGTCGTTGGCGTTGCCATAAGATAGAAGTCCCGCCAGGGAGCCGTGTCCGGCCATGCGGTAGCGGCCCGAGTTGTAGATGACGATCAGGTCGATGCCGCCGGCTTCCTCGCACTTCGCCGACAGACCGGTACCAGCGCCACCGCCGATGATCGGTTCCTTATTCCGGATCATGGTCCGGAAACGATCGAGGAGTTGGGAACGCGTGAATCTCGGCATGTTATCTTCTCCCTTATTTGGCGGATGTGCCGATGACGTCTCGGAAACATTCGACGATCGCGTCAGCGAATTCCGGATCGTTGATATTGTTTGGCAATTTGACGAGCCTACGATCAGAACCGGGAACGAAGTCCCTTTCGATCGCCTCAAACAGGCGCTGGTCCGCCTCCGGGTCATGGAACGGCTTCCCTGGCGCGTCGATCAGCGAAACCCCAGCCATCGGCAATAGGAAGCGGACCGGTCCTTGCATACGGTTGAGCCGGGCCGCGATCCAGCGACCCATGGCTTCATTCTCTTCTGGTGTGGTCCGCATAAGCGTGACTTGGGGATTGTGGGCATAGAGATTGCGGTCCCGAAACTTCTCGGGAACAGTGTCCTTGGCTCCGAAATTCACCATGTCCAGGGCACCGCAAGATCCGACATAGGGAATCCCGGACCGGATGATCGCACCCAAGCGGTCCTCACCGGCACTGAATATGCCTCCGGCGTGAAGGTCGGCGATTTCGGTGGTCGTTACGTCGATGACACCCACCAGCAGGCCGCAATCGACGAGCTTCTCCAAGGATTGCCCACCGGTGCCGGTGGCATGGAAGGTCAACGTGTCGTAGCGACTCTCCAGAGCCTTGGACACCATTTGGACGCAGGGCGTGGTGACGCCGAACATGGTTAGTCCGATCGCCGGCTTGGTTTCCGTGGATTCCTCGGCGCGGAAGCCGATCATGCCGGCGAGCGCATGGGCCCCGTTCGCCAGGACCTTTTCCGAGATCCGATTGATCCCCTGAACATCGGTCACCGAATACATCATGCAAATATCGGCAGGGCCGACATAAGGGTTGACGTTGCCCGACGCGACGGTGGAGATCAGGATCTTCGGTATTCCGACCTGCAGGGCCCGGAAACCCGGCGCGGCCAGTGCCGTGCCGCCCGAGCCGCCGGCGGAGATAATCCCCCCCAGATCCCGGCGGGTAACAATGAAGCGTTCGAACGCCTTCGACATTTCGGTAACCGCGGAGCCCCGGTCCCCCGTAAATACGGCATCCAAGCCCTTGGGATGGAAGCGGGCAACTTCGATGGGGCTGACGGCCGCGGGAGAGGGATTTCGCGACGTCGACAGGTCCACCGTTACCGTCCGCAGCCCTTGCCGGTCCAGGCGCGATTTAAGGAACATGAGCTCACGTGCCTTGGTATCGAACGTGCCCACGACGTAAGCGGCGCGACCGACCACTTGGGAGACGGGGAACGGCGGGCGGGCGACCCAATCGATCTCCCCGTGTTCCTCGCTACTCGGCTCCGGATTCGTGCTTGTCGGCTGTAGCTTGCTCTCCTGTGAACGGGCCGTCGACGCGTCAACCTCGATATCGGAGTCATCGTCTGGACGCTCGTCCGTTCGATCTTTGATGGTTTCGTCGACGACGAAATCCGGTTTCTCGTCCGAAATATCGAAAAGCTCGCCTTCGCGTGATGACTTCACTCCGAGCAGGCGGTGTTGAAGATCGGGATCGGCGGCAAGCATATTCGCATGCATGACGCGTGCGATGCGTCCACCGACCATGACCGCGACATCGTCGGAGACGTCTGTGGCCACGCCCAAATTTTGCTCGACCAGAAAGACCGAAGTTTCGCTTTCACCTGCCAAGCCCTTCAACGTCTCGGCCACGTGCTCGACGATGACGGGGGCAAGACCCTCGGTCGGCTCATCCATGACCAGGATGCGTGGCTGTGCCAACAGCGCGCGGCCAATGGCGAGCATTTGCTGTTCGCCGCCGGAAAGCTGGCCGCCGCCGTGGTTCTTGCGCTCGGCCAAGCGCGGAAAGGTATTGTAGATGCCATCGATGTCCCAAGGACCCTTGCGGCTATTCCCTGCGGCGAGTCTGAGGTGCTCGTCAACGGAAAGCGACGGCCACAACCGTCGTCCTTGCGGGACGTAGGCGAGACCAAGGCCTACGATTTCGTTGGGTGGCAGGCCGACGATTTCTTGGCCCGCCACTTTGATGGAGCCCCGCGCCGGTGTCAGGCCCAAGATTGAATTACAAAGCGTCGTCTTGCCCATGCCGTTGCGTCCAACAACGGCGAGCACACCATGATCAAGGGTCAGGCTCACTCCTTGCAGCACATGGGCCCGTCCGTAATAGACATGGAGATCCTTGATCTCCAGCATCGGCACGGAGGCGCTAGTCATGCTTGCCCCCCAGATAGATTGCCTGCACTTCGGCGTCGTTTTCGATTTCTTCCGGCAAACCCTGTTTGAGGACCTTGCCGTTATGCATGATCGTCACTCTTTCGGCGACGCGAAGAGCGACGTCCAAATCGTGCTCGATGATGACGTAGCCGAGGCCAAGCGGAAGGCCCTCCAGAATTTCGATCAGGCTGCGCCGTTCCAGCGGCGACAGGCCGGCCGCCGGTTCGTCGAACAGCACCAGTCTTGGCGCCCCGGCGAGCGCGAGCGCGATCTCCAATTGCCGTTGCTGGCCATGAGACAGGTCGGATACCGGCGTTTTCACCTCGTCCTGAAGGTCAACTAGTTCGGCCAGTTCCGCTGCGGTCTCCAAGGCTATGTCGTTCGGTTTGGGACGGCGGAAACTCATGCGCCCGCCGGCCACGCCCTTGACCGCGAGGTAAAGGTTGTCTTCTACCGCCAGCCCTGCGAACAGAAGCGATTTTTGATAGGTGCGACGAAGTCCGCGGCGAATGCGTTCATGGGGAGGTAGGTCCGTGATGTCTTCGCCAAAGAACCGCACTCGGCCGCGGGACAGTGGAAAATCGCCGGTGACAACGTTGTAGAGCGTGGTTTTTCCCGCACCGTTTGCGCCCAGAATGGCGTGGCGTTCGCCAGCGGGTATTGAGAATGTCACGTCGGAGAGCGCGACGAGCGCACCAAAAACCTGGGTCACGCCTTCGAATTCGAGAGCCAGACCCGCCCTCTCGGCGATCGACACGGGTGTTTTGGTGGCTGTCGCGCTCACGGCTAACGGGCTTTTTTTGGTTTTTGACTTTTAGTTGAACGGGATCATGGGCAACTAGGATTGTCGCGTCCCACCGGGCCGTACGCCAGGAACTTGTCCATGGATTCGCCAAGGGTCTGGTTTACCTGGGGCACGACCTTGATGAGCTTGGCCTTGAGATCGCCGTCCTCTCCTTTCGCTACTTCCGTCAGAAAGATGTCGGTGACGACCTGACGGTTTGCATCCAGACTGCGCATTCCGGCAGGAGTCATGAGTTTCAAGTTCGCAAGCGCGTCGCGGAACTTGGCATGGCCATCGGAAAGGTCGCCACCCACCATTTCCAATGCGGCCAATGCCGCCTTGGTGGAGACGTAGTATTCCTGCGCAAACAGCGAGGGGGAGTTAAGGCCTTTGGGGAACGCTTTTCGGTAGCCATCGACGAACGCCTTCCATTCTGGCAGTGGGTTCACATCGGCGGCCGGCGTCGCGCTCGGCGTGCCGACGAGATAGTCCTTGCTGCGGCCCTTGGAAGACAGAATTGATTGGTCAACCGTCATGGAACTGGCAACCAGCGGCTTGTCGCCCCCGGACTGGAAGTACTGAGACAGGAAGTTGAGCGCGTCCGATCCGGCCATCACCACGAAGATGGCATCGATGTCCTCGGGCAAAGAAGCGATGATCGCCGAAAAGTCCTTGTTGCCAATCGGCACCCAGAACTTCTCTGGAACTTTTCCGCCCAGCTTGCAGAAGTCCTTCATGAAGCCAAATACCATCGTATAGGGAAAGGAATAGTCCTCTGAGACGACGGCAATTCTTTTGTAACCTTTGACCTTATAGGTGTACTCCCCTAGACCGGCGATCCACTGGGCTCCGTCCGGATTGAACCGGAAGAAGTTCGGGGCCGGATCCCGCAAGGTCGTGTCCTGAGCCGCGGAAGCGCCGTTCAAGAACGTCACGCCGAGCTGGGTTTTCGCGTAGTCCTTGATGGCCAGGCCCTCGGATCCGGAAAGCGGGCCGATCATGATGTCAATGCCATCCTGCTCAGCCAATTTGCGTGCTGCGGCGACCGCCGAATCGGGTTGGGCGTTGGACGACGCCTTGATCAACTCGATTTTGCGGCCGGCAACTTCGTAGTTGTGCTCCTGCAACGCCAACTCGACACCGCGCATGCCTTCCTGACCAAGGACGGTAAATGCCCCCTCCAGGGTCGCGAGGGCTCCCATCTTGATGGGCTCCGCCGCTTGGGTGGCACCGACGGCTGCGGCGCTGGCCAGCATCGCTGCCCCAAGAACGGCCGGTTTCACAAGTCGAGTCATCTCTTAGTCCTCCACTCAGTATGGTCCGGACACAGCGTCCGGAACCGCTGTTCTTCCTTTACCGCCGCCACTCCTCCGCACGCGCATCACGGGACATGGAGGTCAACTTGTCCCAAAGCCCGAGAAGACCGTCCGGAGAAAACAGAACGATAATGAGGAAGCCAAATCCGATCAGCATGTTGAAACGCTCGCGATCGATGAGATCGATGGCGAAGTTGCCGATCAGTACGAAGACGATGGCGCCGACGAAGGGACCGATCGGCCGACGCAATCCTCCGATAACCGCAATAATGAGAATATCGATCAGTTCGCCGACGCCGATGGTCCCCGGCGAGATGCGGCCGTTGTACCAGACAAGCATCACACCACCGACGGCGGCCAGAAAGCCTGCGAAAACATGGGCGACGATCCGATGAAGGGTCACGTCATAGCCCAAGGCATGCATGCGCCTTGGATTATCGCGGATCGCTTGAAGGGCAAGGCCGAACGTCGAGCGTTCGAAGTAGCTGACGGCCAGATATGCCGCGGCGGCGATTGCCAGGCTGAGATAGTAGAACGGCAAGGGCGCCCGCCAATCAATTCCAAACACCGCCGGCGGCTTTAGACCCGAGAAGCCGGTGAAACCGTTGAAAACTGCGTAGTTCTGGTTGCACAAGTAGTAGAGGGCCACCCCGATCGCCAAGGTGATCATGATCGTGTAGATGCCCTCGGTGCGGACCGAGATGATGCCGATCACCGTCGCGATGACCGTGGCGCACAGGATTGAGCCCGGGACCACGATCCACCACGGCCAGCCGAGACCGAGGTTGTAGCTGTCGGTTCCCAGAATGGCGATGAAATACCCCGCCATGCCGGCGACGGTCATTTGCGACAAGGACACCATGCCGCCGTACCCGGCCAGCAACATAAGTGACAGCGCAACGGTGCCGAGCAGAAGGCTCTGTGCACCGATCTGCACGATGAAGAAGTCATTGGCGCCGAACGGGTATAGGATCAGCAACAGCGCGGCGACCAGATGACCCGCCGTCAGTTCGAGGCGTATCACGGAACGGCTGGGATTTCCGGTGTCGAATTGCGGCGGCGGCATCATTGTCTCCCCATGATTCCGGTCGGGCGGAACGCCAGCACGATAACCATGACGAGGAAGGTGTAGGTGACGCCGTAGGTGGGCGAGTAGGTTAGGCCGAACTGGTCGGCGAGGCCGATGAGGGCGGATCCGATGGCCGCGCCGGTCACGGATCCCATGCCGCCCACGATAACCACGATCAGCGATGCCAAAAGGTAGCGCAGGTCTTCGCCAGGGGCCAGCGACAGGGCCGATCCGCCGATTACGCCGGCAAGACCGGCGAGGCCGGCGCCAATGGCGAAAGTGATCGCAAAAATCAGGTTTACATTGATACCGGAAGCTTGGAGCATGCCCCGGTCGTCGACACCGGCTCTGATCATCATGCCGATCCGGGTGCGGTTAAGGAACAGCCACAACCCGATGCCAATAACGATGGCCGATAACAGCACGAAAAGCTTGTAGGTCGGATACTTGATGCCCATTAGCGGAATGGAGGTGGCACCGAACAGCACGTCAGGGATGATGAACTGATAAGAATCGCCGCCCCAAATCCACAGCATGAAATCGGCGAGGATGATCGAAATCCCTATCGTGACCAGGGTCTGGCGGAGATCCTGCCCTTGCATATGCCGGAAGATCAGGATCTGGAACAAAGCGCCCAAAACGGCCATGGCCGCAAATCCCGCAGCGACGCCCAATGTCCACGATCCTGTCATCTCGGCGACGTCAAAACCAATATAGCCGCCAAGCAGGTAGAGAGACCCGTGCGCAAGGTTAACGTTGCGCATCAACCCGAAGACCAATGAGAATCCGCTGGCCACCAGGAAATAAAGCGCGCCCAGCGTTAGGCCGTTCAATACCGTTAGCAGGAAGAGTCTCATTCTCTTCCATACCTCATTTTTGTTTCTGTTATGCTAGAATCGATGACCCGGAATTCACCAATTTCTTATGCTTTTGACTTCCGGATACCGCGCTCCCTATTCTTTGCCTCGTCGAAATATTTTATTGCCGCCCGGCGCAAAGGCCAAGCCAAATAAGAGGGATATTGGGTAAAATTGGGTAATATCCTTGGTTGATTCGCAGATTCCTTCATTCTGGAGAAGGATCGAGATAAGGTCCGACCACATGACGCCAGGCGTTTACCGAACAGGCGATATCGTTCTGCCGGCCATTCCTCGCGCCCCGAGCCTGTCGGTCGAACTGTCGGGTCTGATGCCCAATCGGGATCACAACGGTGACCTTCTCATGGCGATCAGGCGTATGCCGAGATGCCTCTCAGGGGAACGCCCTGTCATCGGCGTCCTGGCCGCCGACCCGTTTTTGCGGGTCGACCAGATGGCTGATCGGTTGATGGAAAAAGGATATGCGGATCTGGCCAATGTGCCGACGGTTTCCCAATACGGCGCTGCTTTCAGAACAGTTCTGAATGATCTCGATGTTGGTCCGGCACGCGAATTCGACGTGCTTTCGCAATTTGCAGAGCGAGGCTTTACTGTTTCCATTGCCGTGGCCAGTTTGGACGATGTCCCACTCGCTCTAAGCCTCGCCCCCCATCAACTGTTCGTTGTGCCCAGTTTTGATTTGTGGCGTAGCCAGAAGCTCCATCCCGCCGGCCTCATCGCGTTCTGTGAGCAAGTCGCCGAACGATGCCAACGGCTACCATCCAAAATACCCATCGTTCTCTTTGCCGGCCGGTTGGCGATTTCTTCGACTCAAGCCCGTGACGCCGGTGCGGACGGTATACTCCTGGATTGAGGCTGCTACGCTGTCGGCATCAGGTCTGACCGGTCAATCCGTAGCGCCGAATCTTGTTATAGAGGGTCTTTCGGGAAATACCCAGAAATGAGGCCGTTCGGCCTCGATGGAATCCGTGGCGCCAGAGAGCATCGAGGATGATATCGCGCTCTGTGAGCACCCGGCGACGGCTATGGGCGCTTTCGCCAGAAAGAAGCTCCTGTACAACTTCTTCGTCGACGCGCCCGCCGGCATGGTGTGAAACCAGCTTCGCGGCAAACGCCCGGAGTTCGGGAAGGTTTCCCGGCCAGTCGTGGCGCCGCAGCCTGAGCATGGCCGACGGCGATAGTACCGGGCGTTGGGTGGGAACGCTGTCCGTCAGCCGAGCGATCGCAACGTCGAGCAGTTCCTCGATGTCTTCGGAACGGTCCCTCAACGACGGTAAATGAACTTCGTGCCCTTCGATCCGCTGGGCAAGATCCGGATCGATGCGTAACTCGGCGACCAAGGATTCCAATGGCGCGTTGGCGATAAACAGGAGGCGTTTGCCGGAATGGACCGCCCTCCGCCCGCCGATCGGCGTGAACCGGCCGCGTTCCAGGTACACGGCGATGCGTGCCTGCATCTTCAGAGGGATGTGATCAATGCCGCGTATGGCGATTGTCGAAATATCGTCGCGCGCTGCCAATCCGGTGAGTGATCCGCCGCCTCCTTGCACGGCACCGCGTCCGAAGATCGAGATCATCAATTGCTGTCCGGACGTTTCACCGGCATTTACAACGGCCAGCGATGCCGGTTCTTGGCCCGATAGGGTATGAAGGGCTTCAACAGTCGTCTGGCGGCCCGTGCCGACTTCTCCCGAGACGATCATCGATTCATTGGAACCGCTGAAGCGGCGGATCTTTTCATAGACACGAACCATGGCTTCAGACGTTCCCGCGAGGCCAATCTGGTGGCCGAAAGCGACCAGATTGCGTTCTTCTCGCTTCAGTACTCGCGCCAGAACGGCAGCCGATTTGAAGCGTAGCGTTTGGCCTGTAACGGATTCAGCGAGCGGTAAGCGGTCGATGGTTGATCCACCCACGTAACCGTGAATACGCGCCACCCGGCAAATGCTTGCAAGGTGGTCGGGATCTTCGATGGGGCCGCCTTCCAGGACAAAAAGGGCTTCGGGGTTTTCGCGGGTGACAATTCTCGATATCTCCCTCGAGTGCGCGGCGGCCTCCTCGACACTGAGTTCGCTGGCCAGGCCTTTGGCGCCCCCGGCATTCCACCCGAAATTGAAGCAGATAATGTCCACGCCAAGTGCCGCCGAAGCCCTCGCCTGTTCTCCGGTTCGAACGTGGGCCAAGGTACTCAATCCCCGGGCGTGGGCTGCCGCGAACAGCGCGAGTTCCTTGGAAAAACCGATCCCGGCGGTATCGAGGGCTTCCCTTATCGGTTCCGGAAAATGCGCAACGGTTGGGAAATTTATGACACCCGAAAAACCCATTTTGGCAACCTGATCGGCGAGTTCATCGACCGACAGGGTTGGGTCGAGAGTCGAGGCGCCAAAATACACCGGCACCGAACATTGGCTGAGTATCTCTGCTGGCGCAAACGACTTGACGAATTCATTGGAATCCCGGATCGGTAGCATGCAGGCCACAGATGCGGCCCCCATAATCCGAAATCGTCCGGCCCCGAGTGCCAGCACGAAGTCCGCGCCCCCTTGCTCCGCCGACTGCCCCAGAATCCCAGCGCCGATCGCCGCACCGACCAGAAACTCCCCGCGTCTTATCGATCCGGCAAACTGCGTTTTGATCCTAGTCCGTGGTGATTCGGTTCCGGGTTTCACAAAAACCGCGCCCATGGACAAAACAAAAGGTCAACGACACCCATTGATCAGTCGCCGTATTCCTATAGCAGAAATCGGCCAATATTAACGGGGTTCAACGGTACGGGCCAGCGCGAGCCCGACTGGTTCAGCACAGTACCCCACCTCGCTTCTTCGGCCTTTCGCGCTTCCAACCCGGCTTGACGCGGGGTCGGGTTTTCTCAGCCTGCTTGAGGGGAGGAGTTGGAACAGCCTTGTCAGATAAACGGGGCTGGCTGGAAGGTGAGATCGCTTTTAGGCTGGGTCGATGCACCGGCTTTCGGTCAAGCGTCACCGCTTCCCGCCCGAAATCATACGCCATTCGATCTGGCTCTATGCTCGGTTCACGCTGAGCTCTCGCGACGTGGAAGAAATGTTCGCCGAGAGGCGCTTGGACGTCTCCTACGAGACCGTCCGCCGATGTTTTCTGAAGTTTGGGTCCGTCGTTGCCGCCAATCTGCGGCGCACTCGACCGAAGCCGAGCGATCACTGGCACCTCGATGAGATGGTCATCGTGATCCGGAGGAAACATCACTGGCTCTGGCGCGCAGAGGACAATGAAGGCGAGATCTTAGACTTTCTTATCCAAAGGCGGCGCGATGCCAAGGTAGCCCGCAAGCCCATGCGGAAACCGCTCAAGAAGCACGGGTTTGCACCCACCAGGATCGTGACGAACAAACCTCGCTCCTACCCGCCAGCCTTCCGTGCCTTGGGCCGTAGCCCTCTGAAGAGGGCTATGGGCAGCGAGAGGAGCACGAGCCCACGATCAGCGCCCGGATCATCAACTCGGGGTCGATCGAGGGGCGGCCAATCGAGCCGTGAGACGGCTTCAGGGCCTGCCGCACAAAGCTGAGATCAAGAAACCGATCGATCAGCCGCAGCAGATGATCCTCAGGAACGTCGTCCTCCAGGCAGAAATCGTAGAAAAGCCGTTCCCATGCCTCCTGCCGTCCCATCATTTTAACGCCCTACTTGCCGATCACAAGAAACGGAATCGCGATCCTCAGACCCAATCAAGGCCGACCAGATCAACAAGATCTTCCAACATCAGCCCCTATTTGGGCCAACAGGGGCCGAACACGAACGGCACACCCAGCGGCAGTGGACGCTCGTCATGGTAAGCGCTACGGGCACCTTCCACGGATGCATTGTTTTCAATTCGGAGGGCCAAGCCACCTTCGGTGCCAAGGTTGCTTTGCTTTGGTGGACCTTCCGACAAGGGAAGTCGAATTCCCTTGGGAACTCCAGCTCGGTATGCTCGCCACGGGAATCTCTTCCCCTCTCTTGTGATTGCCGGAATAATCGGCCGAGGACGACCCCTTGGGGATCTTAACCGGAGGAGAAGGCCCGGCGTGAGGATTGATCGCAAGAACGACCTCAATCTTCGGCTGCTGGAAGTGTTCGGCGTCGTGATGCGCAACCTCACCACGGTAGCCGCGGCGGAGGAGCTCGGGATTTCCCAGCCGGCCGTCAGTAATGCCGTAAAGGCCCTCGAACGGCAGTTCGGCTTCACCCTGTTTGAGCGAACCAATCGTGGACTCATTCCCACCGACGAGGCTCGGATCATTTTCGACGAGGTCGATCCCGTCCTCTCGATGCTGCGCGGCATCGAGGACCAGGTCCGGGCGATCCGCGCAACTCGGAAAGGACGGCTGCGCATCGCCGCGACTCCGCCCTTGGGTCAGTCCGCCATTCCCACCGCGCTGAGAAGCTTTCTCGCTGATCGCCAGGATGTCCGGATCAGCTACGATGTTTGCGGCGTCGATCGTGTGATCCGCGAAGTGACGGCCGGGATCAAGGATCTTGGCCTTCTTCTGGGCGTCGAGAGCCATCCCGGCTGCGATGTGACATCCCTGTTCGAAGGGCAAATGGAATGCGTGCTTCAGGCTAGCCATCCGCTGGCCGCTTTGGCCAGGATCACGCCTGCCGATCTGGTGGCGCACGAGTTCATCGGCATCGGCGTCAGCAAGGAGTCGAAACTGGGGGCTTTGATTCAGGCCGCATTCGCCGAGTCCGGGATTTCATACGATTCGGGCCTGGAGGTTCGTTTTTGCCATACCGCCAGCGCTCTGGCGAATGCCGGGTTGGGGGTGGCCATCGTCGATTCCTTTTCCGCCCGCTTCCTTCGTTCCCAAGACTTGGTTCGACGTCCATTCGAGCCACGAATTCCGGTTACGGCGGTCGCGATCGTGCGTGCGGAACATCCACCATCGCGCGTGGCCTCGGCATTCATCACGGAAATCAAGGACATCCTTGATGACGAGAATATCTCGTAGCCGATGAATTGGGCCTGATATAATCACAACTTATATCAAGCCCAACAATTAAATAGTTCGAGTTATTGAAATCGGCCTTGGATTCCCATTTGATGGACTCCTTGGAATAAGTCCAACTTGGCGAAAACCTGCGCAATCAAGAATTCTGGCGTCCCGCCCTACCTGTTGGGACCGAAGAGGAGGCTTTATCATGGGCTTGAAGAGAGGCTTTCTATTTCTCCTGTCGTTGACGTTGCTCGTTTTCGGGAACATCGTCACGGGACAGGCCGATGACCGGCTGAAGACCCTTGTCGTTGCCGTGAATTCCGATCCCGCCAATCTCGAACCGGGCACGAACAAGGCCTACCCCATCGGCAGTGAGATCATCCTGAACGTTTTCGATACCCTTGTGGCTTGGACGCCCCCGGCCTTCGAGGAGATGGAAGGGCGTTTGGCCGAGTCATGGACGGTTTCTCCCGACGGCAAGGAGTTCACCTTCAAGCTGAGGGACGGCGTGAAGTTCCATGACGGCACCGATTTCAACGCGGAAGCCGTGAAGTTCTCCTTTGAGAGAACCAAAGAGATCAACCCCTACATGAAGGCCAACTTCGGCCTCATCAGCAGCATCGATGTGCTAGGCCCGCTGGAGGTGAAGATCACGCTGACGAAGGCCATGCCGGTGTTCCTGTCGATCCTGGCGCAGCCGCAGGCGGCGGTGGTCAGCCCGGCGGCCGTAAAGAAGTTCGGCGACGACTTCAATGTCAATCCCGTGGGGACCGGGCCATTCAAATTCGTCAGCTACACGCCGGACACCAGTGTCGTCCTCGAGGCCAACACCGATTACTTCCGTGGCGCCTCGAAGCTCTCGCGGATCATTTTCCGCGTTATCCCCGAAGCCTCGACGCGACGGCTGGAGCTGGAAAACGGCGGAATCGACATCAGTCAGCAGAACGGCCAGCTGTACTCGATCCCGGTGGAAGACATTAAGGCCTTCAACAAGAACCCCGATGTCGATGTGATCGAGGTTCCGAGCCAGATTTTCCGTCAGTTCGAGTTCAACAACAGCCACCCCGACAGTCCGGTCAACGATGTTCGGGTCCGCAAGGCCATGGCCTACGCGATCGACTATGACGGTTTGTTGAACGGCATCCTCGGGGGTACGGCGAGCCGGGTCTACGGTCCACTCCCGACCAACAGCTGGGCCTTCAATCCGGCGATGAAGGAGAGGGCCTTTTCCTACGACCCCGACAAGGCCAAGCAGCTTCTCGCCGAGGCCGGCTACAAACCCGGGGATCTGAAGTTCAAGCTGTATTCCTTCCAGGGCAATCTCTGGGGCAGCATCTGCACTTTCCTGCAGGCGAACTTCGCCGATGTGGGCATCGACGTGACGGTGGCGCAAACCGAGTTCCCCATCTACCGGAACCTTCATACGACGGGGCAGCACGAGATCGCCATGGACGGGCGCCAGCCCTGGTACAACGACCCCGACGCCCACATCACGATCGGGTATTACTCACCCCTTGCCGATTCCGCCATGACGTTCCGGATGCCCGAGGATGCGGAGTTGGACGGCCTCATTTTGAAGGCCCAAGCGACGGTGGACTTCGAAGAGCGCAAGGAACTCTATTTCCAGATCCAGGAAATGATCATGGATCGGGTCCCGGCCGCATACCTGTTCAGCAACAAGATCATCGTCTTCAAGCGGTCCAACGTGAAGGGGCTGGTGATCAACAGCGCGCCGCCGTTAAACGAATACTGGAGCGTCTACAAAGAATAAGGCGCGGGAGAGGGGGGACATGGGACGGGCGTCGATTTCGGCGGCCCGTCCCGTCCCTTCGTCGAAAACGGGATACGCATCGATGCCCCGCATGATTGCGGCCATTCTTCTGCTCGGCGGAACGCGGGCACAGATTCCGTGGGCCACGGCCCCTGGTCTCTGGCGTTAGCCGGATCGAGAAATGCTCAAATACTTCCTCCGCCGGCTCGTGATGTTAGGACCCGTTCTGTTCCTGGTATTGGTGATCATCTTCTCGCTTGCCCGGATTATTCCCGGCGATCCGGCTGCGTCCCTGCTCGGCCCAGGTGCGACCAACGAGCAGATTGAGGCCCTGCGGGCGCAACTCCATCTCGATGAGAATGTGGTGAAGCAGTTCTTGTCCTATGCCGGTGGCCTGTTCGTCGGGGACATGGGATCGTCCATGAAGACCGGCCGACCGGTATTCGACGAGATCCTCTCCCGATTACCGGCGACCCTCGAATTGTCGATTGTCGCAACGCTCATGGCCTTGGTGATCGGCATCCCCAGCGGCGTCTATTCTGCCATTCGGGCCAACTCCTCGTTCGACCACGTCAATAGGACACTTTCCCTGGTTGGCGTTTCGGCTCCCGCTTTTCTTCTGGCGTTGATCCTGCAGTTGATCTTCGGCATCTATCTGGGGTGGCTTCCGGTTTCCGGCCGGTTGAGCCCCTATCTCATCGCCGAGCCCATCACCGGCTTCATCATCCTCGATGGCATCATTTCAGGGAACTTCGACGTGGCGTGGAGCGCGTTTCTGCATGTTCTGCTGCCGGCGTCGGTGCTGGCCGCCTTTCTCGGCGCCACGGTCGGGCGGTTCGTACGGACCAGTATGCTCGAGGTTCTGGGCGAGGACTATATCCGGACGGCCAGAGCCAAGGGGCTTTCCGAAAGACTCGTGATCTTCGTTCACGCCCTTCGCAATTCCCTCCTCCCGGCGATCACGATCGTGGGATTGAAGTTCGCCGAGATGCTGGGCGGCGCGATCCTGACTGAAACGGTCTTCGCGTGGCCGGGAATCGGACGGTTCATGTTCGAGGCGATCAAGAATCGCGACTATCCGGTGATTCAAGGAAACACATTGGTTTTCGCGCTTCTGTTCATGCTCACGTCTCTTATCGTCGATCTTCTCTACGGCTATCTCGATCCAAGAATCAGAAAAAGGATGAGCCGATGAGTGCCATGGAGGATCTCGTCTATTTCTTGAGAAAAAACCCACTTGTCATGGCAAGCGGTTCGTTTCTTTTGGTGCTTTTACTATCGGTGATCTTCGCTCCGCTGCTTGTGAATTATACGCCGATCGAACTGGACATCACCGAAAAGCTCGCACCTCCCAGCCGGGACCACCTGCTCGGGACCGACTATTTCGGCCGAGACGTTCTTTCCCGGATTCTCTACGGCGGCCGGTTCACGCTGGCGATCGGGATCGGTGTCGTTTCCGCCGCTTTCTTGGTCGGTGTCGTGTTCGGGACCATCGCCGGCTACTTCGGCGGCATCGTCGATACCATCATCATGCGGTTCGTGGATGCGCTGCTCTCCTTCCCGGCCCTGGTCCTTGCCATTGCGCTGGCGGCCGCGCTTGGGCCGAGCCTCACGAACGCGATGCTGGCCGTGGCGATCACGCTGTCGCCGCAGTTCGCGCGGGTAGCGCGCAGCCAGGCCCTGAGCATTACCGTCAAACCCTATGTCGAGGCCGCGGTTTGCGTCGGTGTCTCGACGCGGGGCATTTTGTTCCATTACGTCCTGAGAAACGGAATCGGCCCCTTGCTGGTGCACGCTTCGCTGTCCTTGGGAAGCGCCATTCTGCAAACGGCAAGCCTGGGCTTTCTCGGCCTCGGCGCCCAGCCTCCCCTCCCCGAGTGGGGCGCGGATGTCTCTCTGAACCTGCAATTCATCCGGGAGTCGCCCTGGGTGACCCTGGCGCCGGGCGTCGCGATTCTTCTAACGGTTTTGTCCTTCAATTTGATCGGCGACGCCTTGGTGGACTGGTTCAACCCCCGACAGCGGAAAGAGGACTAGGGCGGGGCATGGCCGAACTGCGAATAGCCCAGGAAAGGGTCGAGTTCCTGCCGGTGCGCCAAGTGACGGACGACACCAGCATCCTCACCCTGAAGAACTTCGTCTTTGAGCCTCTTTGCCGATGGCAGGACGGGTTTGTCCGCCCCGGATTGTTCGCCCGGTGGGAATGTACCGACGGCGGTCGGAACTGGCGCTTTTTTATCCGCGAGGGTGCCGTTTTCCATGACGGAAAAGCCTGTGAAGCTGACGACGTCATCGCCTTGATCGACAGCATTTTGCAATCAGTCGACAGCTTTGGAATGAAATGGTCCTATGCGCGCTATTTCGCCGACACCATGTTCGCGGCAGAGAGCAGGAGATGCGTGCGGGTCGCGAATCCCGAACCCATCGCCGACATCCTGGACATCTTCAGCGAGTTCTACCTCTGCCGGGAGGACTCGAGTGGAAGCCCCATCCTCGGGACCGGCCCCTACCGGGTTGCCGACTATCAACCCCGAAGCCGGGCGGACCTGGAACGCGTGTCCGCGAGCACGGCTCCGCCGCGGATCGTCATCACCGCCCATCCAGAGGCAGAGGCGCGCTACCGTGCCTTGAAAGAAGATGCCGTCGATGTCGCGGTTAAGCTGGAGCGGATGGAGGAAACGATCGACTACGATCCCGCTTACCGGTGGACCAAGACTCCGAACACGTTGTCGGTGATGTACTACCTCAACTGCGCACTGGGCTTGTTCGCGGCGCCGGAGGCTCGATTGGCGGTCAATCATTCTGTGGACGCCCAGTTCATCATCGATGAACTGTTCCAGGGGCTTGGGGTTCCGTCTTCCACCGTCGTCAGTCCCCATCATTTCGGTCACCGTGCCGCCGGCGTGGCGCCGATCCCGTTTGACCGCGACAAAGCGAAGGCCCTTTTCGACGAGGCCGGGAGTGCCGGCGAGATCGTCATCCGCACGCCCAAGACCATGCCCGAGAAGGCCGAGCGGATCAGCGAAATCGTCCAGGCTTCGCTAAATGCCGTCGGCATCAGCGCGAGGCTAGACATTCAGACGGACCGGCCCGAATACGCGCGCGAGGTGGGGCGCAAGGAAATAGGGGACATGGCGATTTTCGACTCGTCACCGAACAGCAGCTTTCGGGTTCTTGACGACAAGATCTCCAGTTCCGTGAAAGCCGTGTGGTGGCAGGGATATCACGACCCGGTTGTCGAGGATTTGATCCGCTCTGCGAACCGGGCGGTATCCGATCCGGATCGGGAGTGGGCGTACGGAAGGTGTCTTGCCCGACTCAACGCCAATCCTCCCTGGCTGTATCTCTTCCATCCCATCGAAGTTGTGGCCTGCAAGACGGATCTCCGAAACATCTCGTTGGACCCGAGGGGAGTCCTTCTGATCCGCTAATAAGGATTGAAGTGATGGATAAGGACTATTCGATCACGTTCTTCTACTACGAGAGCCTCGAAGAAGTGGCACGGTTCTATGAAGATGTTTTGGAATTCGACCTCGTGTTGGACCAGGGAATCGCAAAGATCTACCGAATTGCCGGACGCTGTTATTTCGGAATTGTCGATGGAAACGAGGGATATCTGAAAACTCAAAAGAAAAATTCGGCTTTACTGACCATAGTTGTGCATGATGTTAAAGGTTGGCATAAAGCTCTAAATAATAGAAAAGTGAATAATATTTCAGATATTTTGTGGGGTGGTTTCTGTGAGCATTTTTTCTTCGAAGATCCCGCAGGATATGCAATCGAGATTCAACGTTTCCATGATCCCAACGTGGCGAAGCTTTTTTAGGAGCCTTTGGGGTGCGCGATCTAGACGCCGAAATTCGGGATCTATGCCATCGTATTTTGGATAGGTATGACGGGTATCCGCTCACAGCGATCCCCCGCGCGGGATCCGTGGAGATCCTGACGATCCGGCAGGGGTACGTGCCCCTTCTGGTGAATTACACGTTCGAGGACGAGGAGGCTAAGGGGCTTCGGTCATTGCGTGAAGCCGAACGTGTAAACCCCCGCAAATCCTGTTTCTCTGCCCTGGAGCGGCTGGCCCGCGAGCCCCTCATGTTTCTGCATGGGGAGCGCGGGAGCGGCAAGACGGTGTTTGCCCTTCATGTGGCTCTGAATTTGGCCGGGGAAGTTATCGGCGCCGACGACTTCAACCTTGCCCGCTTGCGCAACCGCGTACCGCGTACGGGCGGGAATCTGGTGGAAGAGGAAACCTGGACCGACGAAGCCATCGTCCCGCTGTATCTTCCGGTCTTCGTCGCCGAGAATTTGACGGACGTGATTCGCCGTAACTGGCCCGAAGGTCCTCGTATTCTCGGCGGTCCAAGCTGGGACAAGTGCGGAAAGAGCCTCTTGCTGATCGTCGACGGGGTCGACCGCCTTGGGTCCGCGGGCGAGGCTTTTCTGCATGAAGCGGTCGTCTTCGCCCAGTTCCACAAGAACATCCGTGTCTTGGTCACCGGGGAAACGGAAGTCTGCGATAGCTGGTCGCTCCCCGATGGTTTCACCAAGAGACAGCTGCTGCCTTTGTCGGCCGCGCAGAGACGACATGCGATAAAGGAACTCCTTCCTTCCCGCGGCGTGCCGCCCGGTCCGGGTTTGCGCGAGGACGATGCTGGCGCGACCGGACATCCCGGGTTGTTCTATTGCGCGGCCTGTCTCGATGGGGAAACGGTCGTTCCGAGCCACCATCGATTGGCGGACCGATGGCTGGAATCGGCGATACGGTCGGCGGGTCTGGGTGCGGAGACATGCGGCGACATCGTGGAAGAGGGGTTCCGCCTCTACGCAGAAGATGCCGAAGTCAGGGATTCGGCGGTGGCACCAGTTCGCGCCATCGATGCGGTGCGTTTATCGGCCGTCTTCGGAAAGCGCTTCTATCTCGCATACATGGCTGCCCGCCACCTGGATACGAAATCGCCGACCGAGGCGGCCGGGCTCTTCTTCCGCGATCCGGCGAAGTGGACGGGGCCGATGATGATCCTCGCGCGAAGGCTTCTCGAGCGTGAGGGGCAATGCGACGCATTGATAGCGGCGCTGGTTGGGGGCGACGGTGACGCGGGGCCCATGGGAGCCCTGATGGCCGCGCGTATTCTGGTCCAGACGGAAGCTGTGGAGAAAACCCGGGCATGGCGCGGACCCATCGGGAAGCTTCTTCTTCGAGTCGTCACTGAGGCGGCCCTTCCGGTGACTCGGCGGGAGGAGGCCGGACGTTGTCTCAGCCTTTGGGGCGATCCGCGCGATCTGGACGCCGTGGTCGAGGTTCCCGGCGGCATGTTCACCATGGGCTCGGCGGTTCACCCGAATTCGAAGCCTCCTCATGTGCTTCAGCTCGATACATTCAAGATCGGCAAGTACCCGGTGACAAACGGTATCTATCTCCGCTTCGTGAGGGCCACGGGCCGCGCCTGGTTGTCGGAGGATGGGTGCCACCCCGACCGGGCGAATGCTCCTGCAGTCGATTTGACCTGGCATGACGCGCGGGCCTATTGCGACTGGCTGACGGGGGTTTGGCGCCGTGAAGGACGGATCGAACCCCATGAATCCGTCCGCCTTCCGACCGAGCCAGAATGGGAAAAGGCCGCCCGGGGCGATCAGCCCGACGCGGGGGACGCGCACGTCTATCCGTGGCGGAGGGGTTGGCAGGCGGGCCGCGCCAACTCAGAGGAAGCGGGTTTCAACGAAACCTGCGTCGTCGGCTTGTTCCGCGAAGGCAGGTCTCCTTATGGCTGTTATGACATGTGCGGCCAGGTCTGGGAGTGGACGACCACGCTTTGGGGAGAGGACATGGCGTGTCCCACATTCCGATACCCCTACCAGGCCGATGGGCGGGAAGACACCGAAGCGGGACCAGGTATCAGGAGGGTGCTCCGTGGCGGCTGTTTTTCCAGTGCGCGGGAAAAAGCATGTTGCACCTATCGCGGCAGCCTGGAGCCCGGCGGATTCTGGCGGGGCAACGGGTTTCGAATCGTCGTCGCCACAGGAGGGAGATGAGCGTGGACTTCGATCGATCGATCGATCGTCTCGATACCGGCAGCTCCAAGTGGAGCCGCTATCCGGCCGACGTGCTTCCCCTTTGGGTAGCGGACATGGATTTCGCCGTTTCGCCAACCATTGTCGCGGCGCTACGCGAGCGCCTCGAACATCCGGTTTTCGGTTATGGCGTTCCCAAGAGGGCATTGAAGGAGCGGATCGTCTCGCACCTCGCGGAAACCTATTCCTGGCGGACGCGTCCTGAGGACATCGTTTTCCTTCCTGGTGTCGAACCGGGGATCAACATGGCGCTCGGTGGCTTGTTGTCGCCCGGCGATGGCGTAACGGTTCAGACCCCCGTCTATCCCCCGATTCTCAAGGCTCCGGAACATTGGGGGCTGAAAAGGATCGAACAGGAGTTGTTGCCTGGCGACGGTGATTCCTATCGTGTCGATATGGATGGCTTCGGGGCGGCGGTCGGGGTATCGCGAGCGCTCCTGCTCTGCAATCCCCACAATCCTCTGGGAAAGGTGTTCTCCCGAGACGAGTTGGAGAAGATGGCAGCGGTTTGCCTTGCCCATGAAACCTTGATCATCTCGGACGAGATCCACTGCGACCTTGTTTTCGATGGGCGCGAACACGTGCCGATCGCCTCGCTGGACGACGCGGTCGCGGAACGCTGCATCACGCTTATGGCGGCCAGCAAAAGCTATAACATCGCCGGTCTGAAAACCGCCTTTGCCGTCATCCAGAACAGGACACTGCGCGACAGCTTCCTGGCCTCGAAACGCGGCATGGTCGACAGCGTGAACGTGCTTGGATACGAGGCCACCTTGGCCGCCTATGCCGAGGGTGATGAATGGCTGCGGGAGGTTGTCCGATATCTTCAGGGCAATCGGGACTATTTGGTCGAAGCCGTAGAGAGCCGCCTTCCCGGCATCTCCATCAGAAGTCCCGAGGGCACTTTCCTGGGCTGGCTCGATTGCTCGGGATGCGGCATCGACGGTGATCCCCACGCCTTTTTCCTCGAGAAGGCGAAGGTGGCGATGAACGCCGGCAGCGATTTCGGCTCTTCGGGGCGGGATTTCGTCCGCATCAATTTTGGCTGCCCGCGCGCCGTCCTCGAAGAAGGGATCCGGCGCATCGAGGCAAGCCTGACACCACATCGAGACAGGAAACGAGGACGCGAAGCGATGTTGCAGGAAAAGATCGAAAAACATGCCTCCCGGAAGGATATCAACTGTGCCGGAATTATCGTTGCGGCGGTGATCGAGGAATACGGCCTGGATCTGGATCCGACGATTCTCAACGCGACCGCGCCCATGGGGGGCGGGATGAACATAGAGGCGTTCTGCGGGACGATCAGCGGCTGCATGATGGCGCTCGGCCTCCTTTTCAACAAGGACGCGCCCTATGAAAGCGGAAACATGAAACGGATCACCCAGGACTTCTTCGCCGAGTATGAAAAGGTGTACGGATCGGTGAATTGCCGGGATCTGAAAAAGACCAAACGCGAGGACCAGACCTGTTCCGAGACCGTCGTGCCCCGGATCGGTGAAATCCTGGACACGGTCATCCGACGCGAGCTTGAGCGGCGGAAATGAGCGACACGCTCCTGAGGGTCGAGAATCTTCATACCTACTTCCACACCCGACGGGGCGTGGTGAAGGCTGTAGATGGCGTCGACTTCCGCGTCGGTCGGGGTGAGGTTCTTGGCCTGTTGGGAGAATCAGGGTGCGGCAAAAGCGTCACGGCACTGACGATCATGGGGCTGGTTCCCTCGCCTCCGGGCGAGGTTGCCGGCGGCAGGGTCTTGTTCCAAGGGGAAGATCTGCTGTCCCTGAGTCCCGAGAAAATGAAGACCCTCCGGGGCGGGGACATCTCCATGATCTTTCAGGACCCGCTTTCGGCGCTGAATCCCGTCTTCACCGTCGGCCGGCAAATCTCCGAGGCGCTGATCTGCCACGGAAAAACCGACAAGAAGGGAGCGAGGGAACGATCCGTCCGCTTGCTGAATGAGGTCGGGATCCCCGAGCCCGACAGACGGTTTGACAGCTACCCCCACGAGCTTTCGGGGGGCATGTGCCAACGCGTCATGATCGCCATGGCGATCGCCTGCGATCCGCAGCTGCTCATTGCCGACGAACCGACTACCGCCCTGGACGTCACCATTCAGAAACAGATCCTCAACCTCGTGCACGATCTTCGGGAACAGAGGAATACCGCGGTACTTCTGATCACCCACGACATGGGCGTGATCGCCGAGAACGCCGACAGGGCGGCGGTCATGTATACCGGCAAGGTTGTCGAGGAAGCCCCGGTCGAGGAACTCTTCACCCGACCATCCCATCCCTACACGCGCGGCCTTCTGGAATCGATCCCGGACATGGAACGGCAAATGCCGCGTCTCCCCTCGATCCCCGGATTCGTTCCCAACTTGCTGGATCTGCCGCCCGGTTGCCCCTTCGCTCCCCGCTGCAAATATGCAGAGGATGCGTGCCGCGCCGAGATGCCCGAGCGAATCCATCTGTCGGATGACCACAGCGTGCTTTGTCGGAAGCCCCTGATGGGAACGACGGCATGAACGAAACGCCTCTTTTGAAGGTCGACGACCTCGTCAAGCATTTCTCACTTCGTTCCGGGTCGCTTTTCGAGAAGGCGAAACGGGTCCGGGCCGTGGACGGCGTTTCCTTCCATCTGGATGAGGGGGAGACCCTTGGTTTGGTCGGCGAGTCCGGCAGCGGAAAATCGACGGTGGCACGACTCATTCTTCGCCTGATTTCCCATACAAGCGGGTCGGTCGATTTTCGAGGTGAGAACCTCTTCGATTTGCCCCTGGCCGAATTCAAGAAGTTCCGCAGAGAGATGCAGATGATCTTTCAGGATTCGATGTCCTCCCTGAATCCCCGGTACACTGCCGGTGAGATTGTCGGCGAACCCCTGAAGATCTACGAAGGCCGTTCCCCCAAGGCCGAGCGCGAGGAAAAGGTCCGTGACTTGTTGGAACAGGTCGGACTGGACGGCTCGTATGCGACCCGGTTTCCGCACGAATTTTCCGGAGGACAAAGGCAACGCCTCGGCATCGCCAGAGCGATCGCCGTGAATCCAAAACTGATCGTGGCCGACGAGCCGGTTTCCGCCTTGGACGTATCGGTCCAGTCACAGGTGTTGAACCTGCTCCAGGATCTGAAAGAAAGCTACGGCCTGTCCTATTTATTTATCGCCCATGATCTGGCCGTGGTCAAACACATGAGCCAACGTGTGGCCGTGATGTATCTCGGAAGAATCGTCGAGACGGCGCCGAGCCGCGAGATCTACGAGAACCCCGCCCATCCCTACACCCAGATGCTCATCCAGGCGATCCCAAAGGCCAACGTCGACTTCGCGGCGCGAAAAGAGGACAGGGGGGCGGTCATCGGCGATATCCCCAGCCCAATCAACCCTCCGCCGGGCTGCCCCTTCCACAAGCGGTGCAAATACAAGATGGCCATTTGCGAGCAAGAGTATCCCGAATACCGTCGGCTCGGCCCCGGACACGTCGCCGCCTGCCATCTGCTGTAGCTGTGCAGCGAAGGGGGATGTGGTGGAGCACCGGGGGCAACAGGTGTGATGAATGGAACGCCTCTATGCGGGTTTGGGTCATCGGCATTTTCACGTTAACTGTCGTAGATAAACTGTTTCCACGCTGCGAACGATCTCACGCAGCGGTAGTTGCTTCGGCCCACGCGCCGAACGCATCCTGTGGAAACTGTCGCATTGTCTTCCTAGAAATAAGATGCCGCTGAATGTTGAAGTGGTTGTAGACGGAAGCGTGTATGG
>JANQJG010000062.1 GCA_028281785.1 Rhodospirillales bacterium | reverse complement strand
TGATGGTTCCGAAGTTCGGCACATTATGTGTGCCCAACTTCGGAAGCTGAATCACACGAGAATCAATAAATTAGTGTGCCGATTCACGCGAGATTCAATGTAGCGAATCTCGCGATCGGGACACTAGTATCCGAGCTCTTTATCGACAACATTCTCAAGCGCCTCTCCGGCCATGTATCGCTTGAGATTTCGCAAGAAAATATCAAAACCCCGTTGCGCCGTTTGGTGGGTTGTCGCGCCGTTGTGAGGCGTGATGATCGTGTTCGGAGCGTTCCAAAACGGGCTATCCGGCGGCAACGGCTCTTCCCCGTGAGCGTCCAATCCGGCCCCCGCAATCCAACCTTCGTGGAGCGCACGCAGCAGCGCGTCCTCGTCGGCGATGCCACCGCGCGAAAAGCAGATGAAGTAGGCCGTCGGCTTCATGGCGCGGAACGCGCTCTCGTCGAGCATGCCGCGTGTTTGGTCCGTTCGTGGTGCCGAAACGACAACAAAATCGCAGTGACCGAGGAAGGCGTTGAGCGCCTCCGGCTTGAAGACCTCGTCCACGAACTCGGTCGGTCTCGCGTGCTGCCTCAGGCCAATGACCTTCATATGAAAGGCGGCCGCTTTCCGTGCGAGATCCAGCCCTGAGTTACCCAGCCCGATGATGCCACAACACAGCCCGTTCAACTCGCCATGGGTAAAGCGGTCCCACCGATGCTCCCGTTGGGCGTCGATCCACCGGACCGCATTCCTGTTCAGCATGAGCATCAGCATCATGGCATGCTCCGCCAAGGGGACGGCGCCATTTCCCTTACTGCATGTCAACACGACTGAACTCTCACGCATCTCGCGGTACAGCATCGCATCCGGTCCTGCTGCCCAGGAGTGGATCCAACGCAGCCGCTCCGCCCGTGCCAACGCGGAAGCGGAAACATCACCTGCCACGATATCCGCTTCCTCGATTCGTCGTTCGAGCTCGTCCTGATCCGCGAACAGCCGGCAGTCGGCAACACCCGCAGTCCGGCGGATCGATTCGCACTGCTCGTCCGTCAAAGCTCTCTGGACGAAAATGGTTGCGGGCTGTCTGATTTGTTCTGAGAGCATGGACATCTATCTTTTCGGTTTCGGATCGAAAACGGCCGCCTCAAAGCTGTGCATCTGTAGCCGGGCTGAAAGCGTCGCTACCATCGACAACGAACTCGACGCGATCCGCAGACCACACAGCTTCCGAAAAGCTGATCGGTCTTCCACCGAGGTCAGTATCAATCTTTTGGGTAACCAAAACTGGTTGGGACCTGGGTTGCTGGAGCCTTCGCGCCTCTTCCGCGGACGGCAGTCTTGAGCTTATTCGGGTGACATCTCGTACATA
Organism: Rhodospirillales bacterium; assembly: GCA_028281785.1. GTDB lineage: Bacteria > Pseudomonadota > Alphaproteobacteria > Rhodospirillales > Shumkoniaceae > JANQJG01. The sequence goes on along the minus strand of JANQJG010000062.1, from coordinate 7,813 downwards.
GTCGTCAATCCCATAAACTTTGAGAATCTTTGTGGTAGAATTATAATTTTTATAAATTTTGTCCAAATTCTGGAATATAGATACTGGAAAATATTCATTGCAAATGCATATGACCACACCGTCTGCAAATGAAACACCCTTCAAGCGATATAACGGCGCTTCAATTTTTTTTTCAAACGACGATTTAGGAGCACTTTTGCACAGATCTATGCTCAAAACCTTAAGTAAAGGCTTCTTTCCTTGCCTGGCTAGATTCTCCGAGAAACGCGTACGATTTGAAATTTGATAGTGGACGACACCGTCGTTTACGAATGTGCCTCGGCCCTGCTCAATCCGAATCAAACCTTTGGTTTCGAGGCCGGCCATGGCCTGACGCAGTGTGTGCCGCCCCACTCCAAACCGCGACATGAGCTCGGGTTCCGCAGGCAAACGCACACCCGCTTCCATTTTTCCGTCAATGATCTCGGCGGCAAGTTCCTCTTCGATGCGCCGCCAAAGCGCCGGTTTCCCTTTTTCTCGCCTCACCGCTCCCCACCAATGCTGCAATAAAATCAGATCTTTAAGGCCATTATGACATGGGGGACGCCAGCTTCGAAATTGAATTAACCACGATGTGGGCTGGCCTGTCACATAACTGTCGTAAGGCTGCCACAAACATGAAACATCCGGATGTTTATTCTTGACAATGCCGGTTTGGCCGTGCGGATGCCCGGGACGATGAGCGCTTCGTCAAGACCGGCAACGAACTGGCCGAAACAAATGGTCGAGGGGCGGGCGCATCACGCGGCCGCCCCCAGGATATGAGTTTCAGTGGAGGGTCCGGACATTTCTCAGCTTCAAGTGACGGACCTCAGCGTACGGTCGAAAACAACCGCAGCGCCGCTGGTTTCGAACGTCGCGTTCACAATCAGGCGCGGAGAGGTCCTTGGAATTGTGGGAACCTCGGGCAGCGGCAAATCTCTGACCTGCCTTGCCATGCTTGGGCTTCTCGAGCCGTCGCTCGAGGCGAGAGGCCGGATCACCATCGACGGTCGCATCTTGGATCTCGCGGACGCGAGCGCTGCGCGTCGATTGCGCGGGAATGAGATCTCCCTGGTGTTTCAGGAGCCGCGCGCTTCGCTCAATCCGGTTAGAAGCATCGGATCGCATTTCGATGAGGTCCTGCGGCGACATACAAGCCTTGGTTCTCGCGACCGGTGGAAGCGGGCGCTGGAGCTTCTTGACGCGGTCCGTATCCCCTCGGCCTCAAGCTGTCTTGGGAGCTATTCGCATGAGCTGTCCGGCGGACAGTGCCAGAGAGTGGCGATCGCCCTCGCCCTTGCCTCTGAGCCCAAATACCTCATCGCCGATGAGCCAACCACAGCTCTCGACATGACCGTGCAAGCGCAAATTCTCGATTTGATCGACGAGCTTCGCACCACGCGGGGCTTGGCGTTGATCCTTATCAGCCATGATCTCGCTTTGGTCAGCGAAGTGGCAGCCTATGTTGTCGTGATGCATGAAGGGCAAGTGGTAGAGGCCGGTGTCCTTGCCGACATTGCAGGCAGCCCGCAAAGCGCCCATACCAGCGCTCTGCTCGCGATCGCCCGCAGGAAGACTTCGGATCCCACGGGTGCCATGCAGATCGGTGGTTGAGCCGATGACGGAGCCGCTGCTTCTTGAGGCCCGAGCGCTATCGAAAGCCTTTCGTGTTCGCTCGGCAGGCTCCGTATGGCGCCGACTAACGACAATCATCGAGGACATTTCTCTGCGGCTCGACATCGGTCGAACGCTCGGCCTGGTGGGAGAAAGCGGATCCGGCAAATCGACGCTGGCCTCCGTCTTGATCGGAGATCTCTGGCCGAGCGGCGGGGAGGCGCGATTGAGCGGTCGCCGCCCGACCGAAATCCCACGGCGTCAACGCGCGCGCATCGTCCAACCTATTGTCCAGGACCCGCGCGCGAGCCTGGACCCACGATGGCCGATCGGCAAGCTCCTGTCGGAGCCGCTGGAGATCCACGGCGACGACATCGACAAGAGGCACGCCAAAATCGCATCGGCGCTCGAAGCGGTCGATCTGCCCTCCGACATTCTTTCCCGCTTTCCGCATGAGGTGTCCGGCGGTCAGGCGCAAAGGCTGGCAATCGCCCGTGCGTTGGTGCTCGATCCGCAGCTGCTGGTCTGTGACGAACCGCTGTCGGCCTTGGACCTGATCACCCAAACCGGAATGATATCGTTGTTCCAACGACTGAAGACCCAGCGTCGTTTGTCCATGCTCTTCATCAGTCATGATCTCGCCGCCGTACGAGAGCTATCGGATCAGATGGCGGTGATGTATCTCGGCCGTATCGTCGAGATCGGACCGCCAGACGTAATCGGCGGCCCGCTATCTCATCCCTACACGCGCGCCCTCGTCGCCGCCGCACCGCGCTTCACAACGGGTTTGCGCCGCAGCGGACGTGCACCCATCCTGGGAGAACCTCCAAGCCATGCGGCAAAGCCGCCGGGATGCGCCTTTCATCCGCGATGCCCTGCTGCGGCACCGGTTTGTAGGCGCGATGCGCCACCGACGGTCCGCATTATGGGTGAGCACAGCGTCACCTGCCACTTCGCGCAACCGCAGGCCTTGGCGGCCGAGTGATGATTCTGTTCGCCACTGGAAAACTTGTCCGTGCGGCTTTGGCGCTCTGGTTGGTCGCCACGTTGAGCTTCTTTGCGCTGCGAATGGCGGGCGATCCGGCGATGGCCTTTTTGCCCCCGGATGCGCCAGCCGTCCAAGTTGAGCAATTCAAGAAGAAGTGGAACCTCGACCAACCTCTGCCGAGCCAATATGCCGCCTACCTTGTGAACATTGCGCAAGGCGACTTCGGACGATCATTTAGCGACGGCAGACCTGCGTCAAAAGTGGTTGGCGAGCGGATTCCAAAAACGCTGCTGCTGCTTGGTGCGTCGTTCGCCTTCATCGTGGTTTTCGGGCTGACGCTCGGATCCCTGGCGGCGCTCGCCCACAACACGTTTCTGGACCGTGCGATCATGCTGATCACGGTCATGGGGTATAGTATTCCCAACTTCTTCCTCGGGCTGCTGCTCATTCTGACATTCGCCGTTCAATTCAGATGGTTGCCCAGTTCGGGTAGCGACGGGTGGCAGGCGCTTGTTCTTCCGGTCATCACGATCGGCACAACCGGCGGCGCGGTGGTTGCCCGTTTCGTTCGCGCGGCGATTCTGGACGCGAAAACCGGCCCACATGTTCGGGCCGCGCGCTCACGGGGCTTGGCCGAAAGAACCGTCTTCCTGGGGCACATCGCCCCGAACGCCGCACTCCCGACCGCAACCGTTCTTGGACTCTTGCTCGGCGGCCTCGTCGCGGGCGGAGTCGTTACCGAGACCGTTTTTGCTTGGCCGGGCGTCGGCCGGCTCACGGTAACAGCTGTCGCGGAACGCAATCTCGCGGTCGTACAGACCATCGTACTATTGGTCGCGGCATCCATGATCACGGCAAACCTAGCGGTGGACTTGCTCTATGGCTGGCTCGATCCCCGCGTTCGGCAGGGCGGTCGTCGATAGTGTTCGAGACCCAGACAGTGCCAAGGCCGGCGAAGACACCCCGTATCGTGTTCTGCGCCTTGGCGTTCCTTGCTGGTCTTTTTGTCGTCGCGCTGCTCTCCAGCTTCTTTGTCGGGCCGTCCGACATCCCCAGCGATCTTCGCGCGCGCCTCGAACCCCCGCTTTTCTTTGGCGGGTCTTGGGCGCACCCCCTCGGAACGGACGAATTGGGCCGGGATATGCTGATGCGTCTCCTGGTCTCGATCCGAACGAGTCTGCTTGTCGCCACTCTCGGAACGTTGATCGGCGCGGTTCTCGGCACGGCTGTCGGCATGGTCGCCGCCTCCTATAGCGGAATCGTCGACGACGCCCTTATGACCCTGGTCGACGTCCAGGCATCCCTGCCCTTCATCATCATCGCCCTCGCCGTCATCGCCTTCGCCGGGCCGGGGTTCTGGCTCTTTATCTTGGTTGTCGGGCTCTATGGCTGGGAACGCTATGCGCGCATCGCACGGTCTTTGACCCTGTCGGCGCAGGAGAGCGGATACGCCCGCGCGACCGCGCATCTGGGGGGCGGATCATTTCGCATTTATGTCAGGCACATCCTGCCCAACATCGCCAGCGCTTTGCTGGTTGCGCTTACCGTCAACTTTCCGGAGACGATGTTGCTCGAAACCTCTCTCAGTTTTCTTGGCCTTGGCGTGCAGCCGCCCGATACCAGCCTGGGAACCATGATCGGCGATGGCCGCACATATCTTGTCACGGCATGGTGGATCGCCGTTGTCCCGGGAGTCGTTTTGTCGCTTTCGGCCTTGTCGGCGAGCCTCGTCGGTGACTGGTGCCGAGACGTGCTGGATCCCGTCAAATCGCCCTGAGAGGAACATTGCATCGACGCAAACCCATGGAGGCGGTGAGAACGGGGATCAAGTCCAGAGACGCTTCATGAGCCCCCTCTCAGACGTCACCGCAATTCCGCGAAGACCGAACTATTGAGCCAACTTCAGGTTCGCCAGATACTCGACCGAACGTCGTAGATCTTGAGCGCCAAAGACTTCCAAGAGTAGGCGTGGCCTGCTGGTTAGTTTTGCAAGTGCGCGGAAAACAGCCATCCAGGGGACACTCCCCTCGCCTAGGCTCCAGTGGCGGTCAGCATAGCCGTCCACATCGTGAAGATGCACATGGTGCAGCCGGTTGCCTGCAGCTTTGATGTAATAGTCGACCGGCGGCGCGCCGAATGAGCAACACGCATAGTGGGCATGGCCGGTGTCAAGGGAAACGGCGACCGACTGCGAGTTGAAACTGTCCGCAAGCGCCAAGCGGTCTTGCGGATCCTTGTCTTCGATGTTTTCCAGAACCAGTACGCAGCCGATCTCTTCCGCGCGCGTCACCGCGTCTGAGAGATTCAAATGTACCCTCTCGACAAGGGCCTCGCGCTCACCTTCCCGCTTGTCGATGTTATTGTAGTCCCAGAAGGTATAGGGGCTGTGAATGACCATCTGAGTGGCGCCGATCATCTGGCATACGTCGAGCGCGTGGGCCATCCGCTTCTGGATGACCAACCGAACATCCGGGTCGTGGCTTGCCAAATTGAACCCCCAACAAGGTCCGTGAATCCCAAGGCGTCCGCGATATCCATCCAGGAGTGTGTTGGCGCGCTCGATATGTTTCGACAGATCCTGATTCAAGACGTCGGGCGTGAATAGGCCGTGGAGCTCCAGGTCTCGCTGCTTTTCGAATACCCAAGGTCGATACGCCTCAAATTCATCAAGAGACAAGCTCGCACCGATTATTGGAAGATCGGACATCTTTCACTCCGAAGGGTTGGGCAGAGCAAATGCTATGAAGTATGGACGCCAGTGGTGATCATGTCGTGGCACCGGGATCTTCACCGGCAAGCGCCGGCGCAGTGATTTCATTCGGAGTTGGACGGCGGATCGCACCGGCCCGTGGGTACGACGCGACGGCCGAAAGAACCCGCGGCTCGCCATGGATCAGGCGCCCGCAGCGGAAGGTGCCGACAACCCGGAGCACCGGAGACCGATCGACCATTACGAGGTCGGCCCGTTTGCCGACCGCAATGGCACCCCTGTCCGTGAGTCCCGCCGCCGTGGCAGGAGCGAGAGTAACGAGACCAACAGAGTCATGAAGCGGCTTGAGACCGTCGGCTTCAAGTACAAACGCGGCGTGCAAAAGCGCGCTCGCGTGATAGTCCGAGGCCAGCGCGTCAAGTGCGCCTGCGTGCAACGCCTCACGCGCCGAAAGATTGCCCGAATTGGACGTGCCACGCAGGGCGTTCGGCGCCCCCATCACAGTGTGAAGGCCGCGTGATTTCGCTTCGTGTGCCACAGCAAGACTGACGGGAAACTCACTGATACTGGCGCCCAAGCCGCTCATCATCGCTACTTTTTCCGGCGTATGGTCGTCATGAGATGCAATGATCAGCCGTTTTTGCCTGGCCAGATCGATAAAGGTCAGAAGGTTGTCCCAAATGTCTGGCTTCGCTTCTCGCTCGGCAACGAGGGCCTTCGCCTGTGCGGCGACCGAGGCTTCATCCAATCCTCTATCGCGCGCTACGAGACGGACATAGTGTTCGACGTCCTGGCTTTGTCCTTGCCCGGGCGTATGATCCATCAAAGATACGAGGTTGATTGCGTCATTGCGGACAAGATCACGCAAGATGGGTTCAGCATGACTGTTGTTGATCTCGAACCGTGCATGAACTCGCATCTCTGTAGCGAGGAATGGCTTGAGTGCCACAATGGTGGTAATGATTTCTTTTGCGGTCTCCTCAGACCGTACACCTCTCGCCGCGAGCGGATCTTCATAGAATGACACGGCGACGAGCGCGGTGGTGATTCCGCAGGCGGCGTGGCGTTTGTCCAGATCGACAACGGCCATCTCGATCGGAAAGGTTGCGCCGGGGCGAGGTTGGATTTCCCGATCGATCATATCACCATGCAGGTCGACCAGACCTGGCAAGAGGAGCAGGCCATGACCATCAATGTCAGGCGCTGCGATGGGCTGTTCGGCGATCTCGGCAATGAAGCCTTCTTCGACGCGCACGGCACCGTGTGGCAGCACGCCATCGGGCAGGACGATCTCGCAGCTACCGATCCACAATCCGCGGCCTCCACACCCCGCCGCTCGACGAAACGCCCAAGCCGCACCATCTCAACTTTAGACTCCATCGCCGCGTCCTCCACCGCCATGGCCAAGGCGTGGCCCAGGTCTCGTCCCACGCAGGTCCCGTAGCCCTTCACGCGCTTCCCTGAAGGCCGGTTATGCGCTTCGGTCACCGAAACCTCGCCCAGACGTAACGCCGCCCCCTTCTCCTCGTCCTGAAACGGCGGCATCGGGGGGCCCTTGCGGCTCTTGAAGGCCTCCACGGCACAACGCCCCGGAAGCACCTCCGTTGCCAATCTCCATCCTGATCTGCCGATATCGAAATATATAAGTAATTTTATATTTATATATAATTTCAGTTCTATCCAATTTTTTAGAAATTAACAGAAGTATATAAAATAATAATTTAAAATATAAAATAAAAATATGATTATTACTATAAATTTATCATATCCTCACGGTCGCATATACACCTGCTCACAATTTCGGGGCAGTCACTCGACCGAAACAAGCACCAGGAGAATCGCTTCGAAAAACATCCGGATGTCTTTCACATCGCCCAAGATGTGTCAAGGGTACCCTTTGAGAAGATTTGATGAACCCGGGAGGAATCGAATTCCTCGACGACGGTCACATCGAACTCGACAACAACGCCGTTGAGCGGGCCATTCGGCCCGTGGCGCTCGGACGCGGAAACTATCTGTTTGCCGGCTCCGACGGCGGAGGAGAACGGAGGGCAACCGCGGGCTCAAAATCCGTGACCCGCAAGTACCAAGAGTAGACTTTGGTATTTCCGTTTGATCGCGGGTCCACCACCATCGAGAATCGGCGCCGTCGATGTCGGCGGCATCGTAGAGGTCCTTGCGGAATGCTCTTCAGCCCGGTCAGGAACAGCACTGTGGCGAAAACGAGACTCTGCCAGATGCCGATGACGGCCAGCACCAGCAGAACCGTGTGCTCGTTGCGCAGCCAGTTGGCCATCGGCAGGCCGCGTCGGCGCCGACACGCTTCAGCGGGTTGGCTGCGGATACATTTTTCGACGGCATAGAGCTCGGCGATCCGGGCTCCTTTTCGAGCGAAGATCTAGAGCAAATCCCGAGCGGATTGAGTCAATCCGCGACGACGTATTTGCTTAAAATCAATATGTTGGAGCTTTTCACATGAT